>CANHCC010000018.1 GCA_947459115.1 Bacteroidota bacterium
GGAAAGAGTTTCTTTAACTTCCCAAGAAGTGAGACCGAAACCCAATAGATAGCCGGCTTCCACTCTCGCTTTTTTCGCATTTCTAATTCTGAAGCCCGGGAATTTAGTGTATTCATAAACGCATAGGATAAGGCAGTTGAATAAGGATAATTCCAATAGTCATACATTTCCTCATCCTTGAAGTACATAAAACGATCTAAATATCTTGTGACCTCATTTACCCCATCCAAAAATAATGCATACTTAATCGGATACTTCCGGCTTGTTTCTATAAATGACATAAGTTCGGTCGAACTACCATATGCCCCAACACCCATATTCAATGCATAAATGCTATCCGGTAGTAGATTCTGTGAATTCAATAAGCTGGGAATTGTGCCATCCTGTTTTGTATAAATGGAGAACATGGTCGAACCGCCATAACACGCCATAAAGGATTTCTGTATGTCAGCCTCCTCAGGGTTAAATCTATAGCCTAAGCCTTCTGTTTGTATATATGTGCCCCTAAAATTACCGGGTAATTTATACCAACGATACGGATGAAATTGTATGTTATCCTGATAGAGGTATTGCATTTCTTTGGTCATGAGGTTCTGGTCTATAGAATCTCTGGCCTTTAAAGTGGAGAGATATAATTCCTCAGGCGTGGCATCGGGTTGTGCCTGAAATTTATCGCGAATCCAAAGCGCAATCTGACTGCCTCCTTCCAAAAGGAGTAAAATAATGATGCTTACAATCACACCGGCTAGCCAGGGATGTTTGCTGAAACGATTTTCTTTTGGGGCTGAATCCGTTGATTCGGTGGGGGATGTCATCGAAAAGTTATAGGGTTTTACTGAAGGTATTGTTGAATTTCACTTTGGATTATTTCCGCTATTCTATTAGACCCATTGGGGGTAAAATGAATTTCATCGTAGAAGTAATCGTAGTTTTTTTCGAGTTTTTGGGCCAGGTCAATAACTGGAACCTTATAAATCTCGGCAACTTCACGAAGTTTGGTGTTGTAAGCCTCCATGATTTCCCAGCGCATAAGGCTATTAAGATTATCCTCAAGTTTTATATTGCCAAGATAGACTTTGGTGGTTGGGTCTGTGGCGTTTCCCCATAACATGGGCTGGGTCATTAATATTAATTGGGTCTTTTGAGCCTGACAATCTTTTATAATAAGTTCCAGTCTTTTTCCATAAGCACTTATCATCTGTTTATGGGATTGGCGTGCAGAATCCAGTTTTTCCGTGGACAAATTCAGCGTATCTAAGGACGATAAATCTAAATCACTGTGATTGACGCCATGTTGTTGAGCTTTTAAGCCCATTCGTATGGTACGAATGGTATTCAGAATCTGACTATTCCGTAGAAGGGACTCTTTGAAACTTAAAGGTGCTTCTTCCTCTTTTTTAATTTGTTTTAAGTCATATTCTGAAATATCCGTTCGCCCGATATCATTTACGCCGCATAACATTAATATGGCTTGGGGATGAAGTTTAAACACATGTTGCTGGAGCAGAAGGCTATGACCCCAGGTAGAATGTCCATCAAGCCCGGCATTATTAATCCAGACATTGGGTCGGGTTCCGGACAATTTTTTTTGCAGTTGGGCCGGCCAGTCCTGACCGTCGTTGAGATAGTAACACTCGGTTGTGCTGCCACCTACACAAATAATCGATAATATATTCTCTTGTTCTGAAGGTGGATTCTCTCCTCGAAAGCCTAACTTGTTTTTGGTATGGACTATTTCAGGGGGAAGGCGTTTGAGTTTGTCATTATGGATGTGATACACCCGATTTTGAGGTAATACAATTTGGTTTCCCTGTATTCGAGGCGCGAAAGGATTATATATATGGAGAAACCCTTCAAGTAAAAGCACACTGACAACAAGGCTTATCAATAATGCAAAAACATTTTTCTTCATGTTTAGTGTTTCCGTTTAATCTGAAGAATGCTGAAGAAGAAACTGTAAAAGAGCATTTGCACCCCCAGGACCAGAAGAAGGGTCGCCGGAATAACTTTCCTCAACATAACCTCAGGTTGCAAATCTCCAAATCCAGCCTGATTCCATAAATTGATGGTGTGTATGGCAAGTGCAAGACCTCCCAGGAGGAGTACTAAGGCTGTTATCAGTCCTTTTTCAAGGTTGAACCAATTGACAAAGGTCATAATTCTTTGGTCCTCGGGATATAGTCCTGAACTATACGCGAACATTTTAGAAAAGGTAAAAAATACAAGGCTTTGAAAACCAACAATGACCATCCCTGACGCATAGAGCATGGTATGTACATCTAATTTTACCTTGCCAATTTCTACGGGTCCTGAAATCAAAAGACTCATTAATCCTGTGCCAATCAAAATCAATAAAAATCCTGGTAGGAGGAATAACCATTTGGGCGAATACATGAGCAAAAAGCGAAGATGTCTCCAGCCGTCTCTCCAGGTGCGGAGGTGAGGAGGTCTTCCTCTGCCATCCGGTGAGAGGGTAGTGGGGACTTCAGCAATTTTCATTTTGTGGAGAGCGGCCTTTACAATCATTTCTGAAGCGAACTCCATTCCCGTTGTTCGAAGATCCATTCGTTCTGCAGCCTCTTTTCTAAATCCCCTTAAGCCACAATGAAAGTCCCCAACCGGTATATCAAAAAACAATCTTCCTAAAAACGATAAAACAGGATTCCCCAGGTATTTATGCAGAAAGGGCATAGCACCCGGTTTAACGCCGCCTTTAAAGCGATTCCCCATGACCAGATCATTGCCTTCCCTTAATTTTTCAACAAAAGGCATGAGGTTTTCAAAGTCATAGCTATCATCGGAATCTCCCATAATGATATAAGTGCCTTGAGCAGATGTAATCCCTCCCATTAAGGCACTCCCGTATCCTTTTTCTTTTACATCCACGACCCTTGCTCCGGCATTTTTTGCAATCGCCTGAGAGCCATCTGTACTGCCATTGTCCGCAATAAGAACCTCGCCATCAACTGCATGCTTTTTCATAAAAGATAAGGCCTTTGATATGCATATTTCCAGGGTGTTAGCCTCATTCAGGCAGGGCATCACAATTGTCAATTCCATAGGTGTGGTGAATTAATTAGGTAAATGATTCTTCCGGATTTTAGATACAATTCAAGGCTTAGGCCATTTGTTTCGTCCAGGTCCTGAGGTGTAGCCGGGTATTGAAGCAAACATACATGCTCGGGCAATCGAGTTTTTGCTTTCACTGGTATCCAACCACCAAGTTCCGCAACTAAACTTGTATAAGGATCTCCGGGTATTTGGGCAGTTATAAGTTGGTTGGATTTCGCAATTATGGCAATGTGCTTCAGCTCAGAATAATCCGGTACTAAAGGAAGTTCTTCTCGTTTTGAAAAATCAATTTGACGATATTGCCATTTACGATACAAGCTTGCTTCTGCAACTGAAAAACAAATGAACGGTATCAAGATCATTTGTTCAAGGTATTTTGACTTCCGATGACTTAAATACCAGGTTAATAACATCCATAGTGCAATCCATGAAGGCGCATAATATCGATTTTCCTGCACAAATGTCCAACCGCCCTGTGCCCAGGTTTGAGGTGAATTGGTGAGGGAAAGGTATATCAGCAATAATAGGTTTGCAATGATTACAGAACCCAAAATAGGCCACGCATAACGCGATTTAGGGGCGGTTACAATAATCTTGTAAAGGACCCATAGGATACCTCCGCATAAAAGGATGCTGAGCAGTAGGGAAAGAAAAGGAATACGAGGCGATAGGATGCGCTCAATTCCAACCATGCCGGTAAGGCTTTCTGACAAAAAATTCAGGTTGAATTTTCCAAGATTAGAAAAATAAAAGCCTTTACTTTCCGAATCAATGTATCCTGGATTGCCCGTTTTAAATAAAAAGAAGTAAGTCCCAAATAGAAGCGTGATCGTAAGACCTGCAGGCACCCATACTTTCATTAGAGTAATTCGGTTAAATTTCCATTGATACAATCCGCCTATCGCAAGCACGGCGAATACCTGGGGTATATAGGCATACCTGAACCAAAAACATAGACCAAGTAATAGTCCGGCGATAATTCCGGCAAATCGCCTCGGCTGGTTGTCCGTTGGTAATATGAGGGTAAGGCCGCCGAAAAATAGGGTGTAGGAAATAAAATCAACACTCGTAAGATGCCAGGCTATTGCAGTATTCAACAATAAACCCGCCCAAAGAATCCACAGCGATTTTTTCCACTCAAATGGGAGAGATTGTAAAAAAATAAAACTAAAGAATAAGAGTAGAATCAGGAAAAACATATCCAGAATGGTTACTATCGTATGGATATGCCAATGGGTCTTTAATAATAATCCGATTGCAATACTGTACCCCGGCGGCCATTGAATTAACGGCTCATATGCCAAAGTTAACTCATCCTCCATTACATAATGGGCTTTGACGACCCCATGACCCTCCGACCAATGTTTTGCGGCAATCAGTTGTTCTAACTTATCCGGATTATACATTGGCGTATAGTATAGGTCAAATAAGCGCACACCTAAAATGAGCACAATGATGAGTCTGAACAGATATTTACTGTAAGGCATTACTTCTGAATGATTCTTTCTTTGATTGCTTGTGCCGGATTCCCCTGGTAAATATGCCAGGGCGACAGGTTCTTTGTTGCGATAGAACCAGCCGTCAAAACGGCACCTGCTCCAACCCTAACACCCGGACATACTGTGCATTTTGCCCCAATCCAGCTTCCTGATTCCAGAAAAATTTCCCCCGTCATTAAGCCAAAGGATGAATCCTTGTAATTATGATTTCCGGTCAATAAAAAGGCCCCCTGGGAAAGACATACATGATCCGAGATTTCTACTGTTACTAAATTGTCAATCCAAACATTTTCGCCTATCCAGCAATGGTTGCCGATTTTTAGATGCCAGGGATATTTAATATTAATGCAGGGCTTGAGAATGACCCCTTTTCCAACTTTGGCTCCGAATAGTTTTAATATTCGAATCCGGATTCCGGAAAAAGGAATCCATCCATTTTTGAAAAAGAGGATATTGATAAAATACCAAATTGTACGCTTGACGACACCAGCTCCAGGGTGATACCATTGGTTGTTGAATTGGTCTAAGCGAATCTCAGGTGTCATTTCGTTTGTCCCGCTTTATTCTGAGCCACCGCAACAAGGCTTCCACCAAATGGAAGTTGAATGCCCCATTTAATGAGCGTCACATCTATCTTCAGGATAAAACGAAAAAGCTGATTCATCCACCGGGGAATGTTGAACTCTTCTACAATTTTTTCCTGATTTTTTTGTGCGTCTTTACTTTCTTTTTTGAAAAGCCGTGATAAAACCATCGCCGGGAATAAGGCAAACACAAAGGAGCCTATGTACTTTACCTCATAACCTGCTTTTTCCAATTTGCGCTTAAGTTCGGTACGGGTATATCTTCTCTTATGAAACGCAACATCATCGAGATAACTCCACATCCAGGGGTACTGAGGTACGGTGATGTAAAAATGTCCGCCGGGCTTTAAGGCTTTTCGAACCTCAGCCATGACGAGTTCATCTTCTGTAATGTGTTCCAATACATCAAATGCACCAATCGCATCAAAGGTTGAGGAAAATGGCATCCGTGTCGCATCCAATTGAATGAGCTTAACATGTGGAAGTCTCTTTCTGGCAAACATCAATCCTTGTACATGAATTTCTGCACCTGTAACCTTGTGGGATTGATCTTCAGCGATCGCCTTCAAAACATATCCGGTGCCACATCCGATTTCTAAAAATTGCGCTTCAGAAATTGGGGTAAATCGTCGGAAAAGGGAAAGTATGACTTGATTTCTGGATATAAACCAAAAGTTCTGCTCTTCATTTTTGAACAATACTTCAAAACCTTCTGTCGGAAAATCTTCATTCGAAATTGCCAACTCGGGTGCATAGCACTCAAACCCTTCTATGGTTTTAGTTTCTGCCATTTTTATAAACCATAATATGCTCTGATGGACGCAATCACGCGTTGTTGTTCCTCTGATGTTATTCCATTATAAAACGGTAATCTCAGCAGGGTATCTGTATATCGGTCACTATTTTGTAATTCGGGACCTTTGTATTTGTCCTGATAGAAAGGGCTTTTATGAAGTGAGATGTAATGAAATACCGCATTAATGTTATCGGATTTTAAATGTTCAATCAAGGCTGTTCTCTCATTCAAATCCTGACACAATACATAAAACATATGTGCGTTATGCCGGGCATACCCGGGAATATAGGGTAATCTCAATTTTCCGGCAACCTCCAAATCTTTTAACCCTGCATGATAATTAGCCCATATTTGATGGCGTAACTTTTGAATTTCTTCTAAGTGTTCTAATTGAGCATATAAAAAAGCAGCAATGACTTCTGAGGGCAAGAAGGAGGAGCCAATATCCACCCAGCCGTATTTATCAATTTCTCCTCTAAAAAATGCCGACCGGTTGGTGCCTTTCTCTCTGAGGATTTCAGCCCTGCCGGCATAGGAAGGATCGTTAATACTTAGCATCCCTCCTTCACCCGAAATAATATTTTTAGTTTCATGAAAGGAGAAAGCACCTAAAGCACCAATACTGCCAAGAGGTCTGTTTTTATAAAAGGCATCTATTGCTTGTGCGGCATCTTCCACGACCGGTAGGTTGTATTTTTGGGCAACCGCCATTAATGGGTCCATATCTACCGCAACACCGGCATAATGAACGGGCAGCAGAACTTTGGTTTTAGGGGTAATAAGAGACTCAATCCGGGAGACATCAATATTGGGCGTCTGGTCTTCACTATCTGCAAAGATAATTTCAGCACCTCTTAGGACAAATGCATTCACGGTGGAAACAAAGGTGAAAGAGGGCGCAATCACCTGATCTCCGGGCTTTATATCCAACAAAAGTGAGGCAAGTTCTAAGGCATCTGTACAAGAGGTTGTCAGAAGACACTTATGAAAGCCATATTTTTCTTCAAAAAAACGATGGCATTTCCGCGTAAAAATGCCATCCCCGGAGATTTTACCGGATTGGACTGCCTCCAGGATATAGGTGATTTCTTTGCCGGTAAGCCAGGGTTTGTTGAAGGCTATGTGCGTATTCATGCGAAGGGCGATTATTTATTCTGCAAGTTCTGCAAGGCCAAATCCGGTTTTCCCATATCCATTTCCATTATAGAGCATCCAGGTTTTACCCGCATACTCAAATAAGGATGGATAGCATACCATCTCGGAGTCCCATCCGGTTTCAGACACGGTGATGCCAACTTCTGCATCTTTACGCGTGAAACGTATGCCATCATTCGATTCAGCGTAGCCGATACGATAGGTAGCACCTTCCGGACCGGGACGATACGAGAACCACATCTGGTAAAGGTCTTCTTTTTTTCGGACAAAAGGTCTTGAAACAGCATATTCCCCGGGATATACATGGTCGAGTGAAACAATTCCGCTTCTATTCCAATGTATGCCATCCTCAGATTCCGCATATTTCAAAACATGGTCCATTTCTTCCTGTCTTGAACCCCAATTTCGATTGGTCCCATACCACATACGATACTTATTCCCGTCTTTTAATACAAACGGATAGGAAACAGAGTAGGGGTCTGTGTGATCCCGATCCATCATCGGTGCAAGGCTATTCTTCTGGAATTCTGCCGTTACAGGGTTTCCTATTGCAAGTCCTATGCTATTATGCCAAGGTACAGTTACCGCAAGATTCCAACCCAGATAATACATTAACCAATTCTCTTTTCCTTCAACAATGCACCCTAAAGTAACACCACTGTCGTCAAAAAGGCCAATACCGCCGGGTGTAAGGACAGGATGCTTTGCTGTTTGCATAACCTTAAATCCTTCGGATGGATTCAGATCAACCCAGGATATAAAGGAGCGGCTCTTTGAATCACGACTGGTGTAATAGACGCGCAGAAAGCCTCCCGGAAGCCAAAATGGAACAGGATTCGCAGCATGAGAAAATTGCCAGTCTGCTTGAGCTTCCGGCGTAAAAATGACGCCTTTTTTTATCCAACGCATACCTATTTTTTTAGTCTATTATAACGGTTTTCCCTGAATTGATCTACCGACTGAGGCAGTAGGGTGGTGTAACCAAGTAATTCTGCGTAGGCAGAGTCTTTATGTTTTCCCTGCAAGGAGGCAGGGATGTCGATTTGTTGGCGCAATATTGGCGTCACATATACATGATTAATCGCCCGCCTCACTATTTCCGATTTATTGTATCCCGCACAATGAAACATCATGGAATCAAACAATACAACCGATCCGGCTTCTGCGCTTATTTGTATCTTGAATTTATTGGTGTAATCCAAAGAGGGCAATAAAGCCTGCTGATGCGAATAGGGCAAAATCCAGGTTGCTCCGGTTTCAGAATTGAAGGGGTCAAGACACCACAAGGCATTCATTGCAAGTGGTTTGGATATTACCCAGTCCTGATAGGGCAAATCCCGATGCCAGGAGCTTTGGTGATGTTCTTCCCCGGGTCTGTTGATGATGCCATTTTGCAAATGTAAAATCTGCATACCGCCAATCATCGCTTTTGCTACCTGAAGAACCAAAGAATTTCCTGCCATTTGCAGAAAGAATTCATCGTAAGCTAATGGGCATCTGGCAACATCTAATTCCTGAATGGCAATGAGCTTTTCCTTGCCAAAGGCCTTTTCCTGCTTAAGGTAAACAGCATCTAATCGTTTCCGTGCTTCTTCAAGGTAAGATTCCTCCACCACATCGGGAATAACACAATACCCGTTAATCCGGATTTCCTCTAAGATGCGATCAATTTCGGATTGTAACTCATTTCTGTTACTTACCCCATATTCCTTAATTGGCGCTTTCATTAGATTTCAATTTGATCGGAAGTTTTGTCAAACAATACCGCGCGCTGGGGTAGGTAAACCCCTTTTTCTACCGTATCTTTCATGACGACGGCGCCTGCGCCAATTAAGGTCTCTCTGCGAATGCGAATGGCATCCCTCAGGCTAGCATTCACACCTATAAAACAATTCGGTTCAATGTGGCATCTTCCGGAAACGACAACATGCGAAGTCAGAAAGTTATGGTCTTCTATAACACTATGGTGACCAATATGGTTACCACTCCAAAGAACGATGTTACTCCCGAGTTGTACAAAAGGCTGAATGGTATTGTTTTCAAATATAAAGCAGTTGTCTCCCGGGGGATATTGCGATAAATAGGTACATCGACTGCTAACATAGGTTCTCAGGGTATAACCTAGCTGCTTTGCCTGCTTGTATTTCGCCTCTCGAATCTTGTTCATTTTATTGTACCCTGTCGCAATGAACATATCGAATTGATTGGGTGGGAATTTATGAACAATCTCTTCAAACGGTACAACGGGAAGGCCCTCAAAGGTATCTCCATTCAAATAAGCAGCATCAACAGTAAATCCGGCAATTTTCCACCCGGCATCGGTTGTAAAAAGATAATGCGCAACCTGAGCCGCATCGCCAATCCCAAATATAACTAGTGGTTTTTCCATCATCTGTTTGTCAGTTGGAGTATTATACAAAAATACGATTTTCGGCCGTGATTTACAATTTGTGCCCTTAGCTCAAGGTTTCGGAGACATATAAAGATTCCGGATGATGAAAGCTTTTCATGTAATTCGGGGCATCATGCCCGGTATTGAAGAGCAAATCCAGAATTGTAACGGCATGTTCGAAGGGGCCAACTCCCTGAGGATACTCCGGATAGCCGGAATAATTTAACCAATGTACCTGAAGGCCTGCTGCTTTGAAGGCCTCAACCGTCATGTAGGATTTTGCTGCAGGACCACTGAAATAATCGGTCGCCCCACTTTGCTGACAAATACTAATGAGCCTGGCATTTCGTTCTTCTTCCAAATGAAATTCGGAAGACCAACGAATTGGTGTGCGAATTTGAAGGAAACTATTTATCTGTTCTATAAACGCACGGTTAACTTCAGATAGATGGGTGAAGGGTCTGTTATAAAGGGTTTGCAGGTCCGGAGCGTAAAGGTCAAAAAATGGGGCTTTACGATAATTATGCCATAGCGTCTGCCAGTGCTTTTGTGCCCAGGAGGCATCACTTATTTTTGTCTCAGAAATTTTTTGAAAAAACTTTCCTTTTACCTCAACCGGAATACTTAGCCAGGCTAAGCCTTCTCGTGTTTTAATTTGATTACGATTCCGCCAATCCCTTTTGGTATATTGCATGTCATCGTATAATATCAGTTCATCCACCAGATGAATCCCATCAAAATACCCTTTCCATGGGATATAGTTGGATTGTGTAATGATTAGTTTTTTCATGGTATTTTGCCCGGTATCGCTTTATCTGTGCAATCTTAAATGGTATCGGACGGAAAATTGATTTTCTCATCCACCAGATACAGGGGCCTTTCTTTTACTTGTTCAAAGATTTTTCCAATATAAATTCCAACGACTCCTATCGACATCAAAATGAGCCCGGTGGATAACAATATCACGGCCATCAAGGAGGTATAACCGGGTACCAGTCCATGGGTAAAGTACAAGACTATCAAAGTTAAAACCCAAAGGACCGAAATCGCAAAGCAACTAAAGCCAACGGTAATGGAAATTCGTAGTAATTTATCGGATTGTGAGGTGATGCCATTTATCGCATGGGCAACCAATTTTGAAAAGGTATAACTGCTTTTGCCTTCAAATCTGGGATTATGCTGAATTTCAAGATAATCGGTTTTGAAGCCCAGGAGCCTCAATATCATTAAGTAATGCCTGTGCGTATCTTTAATCCGACAAAACGCATTCATGGCCTTTCTGCTCAGCATGGTATAATTGCCCATGGTCCCGTCCGCCCGTTTACTTTTATTGTCTGTCAGATAATTAAAGAGATGAAAGAAAATAGCTGCAGACAGATTTTTTAGTAGAGAATGTTTTCGTTTTTTCTTGTGGGTAAAGATGATGTCCGCTCCGGCTTTGGCTTTTTCATACATGACCGGTATATAGTCCGGATTATCCTGAAGATCGCAGTCCATTACCACGCAATAATTTCCGGAGGCCGCTTCAATGCCTGCGCTTATTGCATAATGCTGCCCAAAATTGCGGCTAAATTTAATTCCTTTTACCTCGGGAAATTTTTTACAGTTTTTCTCAATATTCACCCAACTTTTATCCGGACTTCCATCCTCCACTAAAATAATCTCATAGGTTACCGCCATTCCTTGAAGGGTATTTCGTATCCGCTGAACCAACTCATCAACGATTTTTTCAGCTCTGTAAACTGGACTTATAATGGAAATCTCAGGTCTGATCATGTCTGTTTAAGTTAGAATCCCAATCGGTAATCGGCGGAAATGCCTCCTCCGAAATACCCTTTTCTCTTCTCAGATATTCGTACATTTTGATGTCAACAACCAGTCTAAACCAAAACGCTTGTAAAAAATGAAAGATAAATCCCCTGGTTCCATCCAGAATTCCCAATTGTATAAAATACCGATGGAAAAAGTATAAGAAAGGCCGGATGAATAATGGTAATTTCCACCAAATCAACTTTAATCGGGCAATTCTCTGGTCTGGATTTCCAAATAGGGAGGGCTTAACAGATTGGCTCCTAAGTTGCCTTCTGCGTTCTATTTCTTCTTGTGCGACCAGGTCACTGTAGCGGTTGTGTTTGGCTATCCAAAAGGAAATATTGCTTTCTTTTAGATTTTCTTCCAACAGATATCCTTGTTTCCAAATGAGAGTATCGCCTTCGATAATGAAACGATGATCCATGTTTTCATTCAGGTCAGATTTTCCTTTCCCATTTCTAAACATTTTCAGAAGATATTTAGGGAAATAGCCTCCATGTCTTAGCCACTTGCCTTTAAAATAATTTTTTCGATTAAAATAGATGCCATTGATATGAGAGGGGATATCCGAATTTTTGAAATTAGATAATAAGGTAAATAACTCAGGTGAAATAATATGATCTGAATCTAAACCGATAATCCATGGCGTTGTCAGGTTAAAATTTCGCAAGGCAAAATCCCATTGTTTTGGATGATTTTCAAAAGAATTTGTCAGAATCTCAGCCCCGTATTTTTCGGCTATTGTGAGTGTTTGATCGGTACTTCCGGAGTCTAATATGTATATAGGGGCATTCAGGCCTTGAAGGGAATGCAATAACCGGGGCAGATGCAACTCCTCATTAAATGTCAAAATGATTATGGAGAAATCAGTGGACATGAGATTTTAAAATCGTGTGATAAGCCGTAATCATTTTTAATGCGAGGGACTGGAGATTAAAGTTCTCCCGGACAATCCGTTGAGCCTGCCTAGCTCGATTTTCTCTTTCAATGGGTTGTGAAAGTAGGTTGCGGAGATTCTCTTCAATAGAGCTTGATGTCGTGTCGCATATCCACCCTCCCGGAGGATTTATTATAAATTCTTGTATAGCAACTTTATTTGAAATTAATATAGGACAATTGCAGGCCATTGCTTCTGCGACCGTCATGCCAAAGTTTTCGGAATAAGAGGTTAAAACAAATGCCTTCGCATTTTTATACACTTTCCACTTCTGTTGTCCGTCTATAGGATCTGAAAATTTTAAGGAATTTAAGATACTAAGTTCCTTCGCTTGTTGTTTCAGAATTTCACTGTAGTGTTCGTTGTCAGGCCCAATGATCCAAAGCGTCAGGTCCGGAAAATCTTGTAAAATATTCTTAAACGCAGGAAGAAAAATATCCAGCCCCTTTTTTTTATCTATACGTCCCAGAAATAACAGATAGGGATTCGTGGGTATTTCTAAATTAGGCTCTAATCCTTCGGATGTCTCGGGTATCAGGCTTAAATCCAGTCCGTTTGGAATGATACAAAATGGATTCTTCAAATTTAAATAACGAGTCACACTTTCCGCTTCATCCGATGTCGTAAAATGAAGCATATCTGCTTTTTTTACAGACCATTGGGCAATGAGTTTATAGTATAATTTTTTTAGGGAGGAAGACCGATGCGCAACCGTTTCGGGATAAATCGTACCTCTTGGAGATAACACATAAGGTTTATTATGCCATAAACAAGCAAGCGTGGCTGCGATGACCGGAAAATTCCATACTGCAGTGATATGCACGAGGTCCACCTTTGCGACTTCCTGAAACACCCTGACCAAAAAGGATAATGAGAGGTTATAATGTTCATAGCCCATAAAAGGCATATAAACTACAGGGATATCATCAATTATATATTCTGTTTTAACTTTTATATTCGGGTTAGAAGTTAATCCTGCATTGGTTGTAAGAACCTTAACATCAACTCCATTATGTTTAAGTGCCTTATTTAATAAGCGTACAGACTGAATTGGTCCCCCAAATTGTAGAGCCGGATAATAAGATGGTGTTACATGTAACACTTTCATCATATCATTAATTCGGGTTCGGATGAGTCTTTAGGTAATATAATCTTCCCATATCTTGCTAAATGGTGAATAATAAATAAAATTATAAGTCCCCAAAAAATGGAAGTAGAGATAAATTCAAAACAGTTGCCTCGCCATAAGTCATTGAAAAATGAATTGTACATAAGACTTGTTCCAAAGGCATATCCACCGAATAATTTTTCAGCAAAAGTGGAGGCAAAAGCGATTATATACCCGAGGGTGAAGGTTCCTAACAATACGCCTATAGCTCCGGCCGTCAAATAGCAATCTGCAATGAAGGCAGGTTTTGCCGATACATTCGAGATATTGGAAACCGCACCGGCATCAAAAACTCTTTGCATCACCACAGATTCCGTTATGGGTTTGTTTTTATAAAAAACGCGCGGGATTAGATTAATGGCGGATTGTTGAAGTATCTGAAATCCATAATAGTCGTGAAGTTGTGGGACAAATTCCTTGTATCGGATTAACATGTTGACTTCAGAAAGCCTATTGGTTAAGAAGGTCCAGTTATTATCCGTAATATCTTCGGATTCTGCTTCTAAGGTTCCTGCAATCGCAATCTGAAGTGCGACCTGGGCGTTTTCTCCTTTTTCCCAGGTGAGGTTTCTAAAGATTTGATTAAATGTCGGAATGTAGGTGAAGTAAAAAAATCCAAGGATTGGTGCGCCAAAAATAACCGTTTTAGGATAGGTTTGATACAGGAAAAAACCTAAAAGAAGGAAAGGAATTAACAGCTGTTCTTTCCAACCACTGACAAGGGCCGCCGAAATATTGACGATAAAAAGCGTAAGTGCGATGGCTATGGTGACGACATTTTTTTCCTTAACGGCGATTGCAAGCGCCAATATCGCAGAAACCATGTTAAGGGCTTCAAACATAAGGGCGACCTGTATCAATCCATTAATGGACCGGAAAGCTAAAAACAGTCCAAATGCAATTCCGCTAATGGCCAACAAAAATAAGGATGGACTTTTGCCAACTATCACTTTCCACTCCGGTGGTTTTTCGTTTTTCTTACCTAAACATATACCAGCAATTAATCCCCAATGTCCAAGAAAATATAATCGCTGACACTCTGCCGTCATTTCAATTAACTTCTTATCCGGCATATAGAAATCTAAAGGTGTCAAATAATAATAACCATTAATACTCAGGAAGTAGAAAATAGTGGAAACACCTGAAAAGCCTGCAAAAATTATCTGGTTGATGACAATAGGTTCCATTACCCTATTACGGATGCTTCCTGTTTTAAATGGAACAACCTTGCCGGATAAAGTGAAATAAAATATCAAAAAGTGGCCCAACCAGGCAATCGCATAGGATACTCTTGGGTTGTCTGCGAATAAACTTGCAACTGCCCAAGGGATTAATAATGAAAATAGGGTACTATAGGATACTTTCATAAGGTAAATAATGGCGTATCCATCTTAGATGGGCAAGCAGAATACATTGCAAGAGGTAACATTGGGTGTATCTTCAATTTTGGTAAGGGTAAAAGTCTCAATCTTGTAAACATGATAATTCAATTCTGTCATTAAATTAAAAAATTCTTCCCACGAACTGTCACATTTTTTCCAATAATCTCTATCATATTCCACTAACAATCTTGGTCTGTAGGTTTTGAGACTGTTTTTTAGTCCATTAATGGCTTTCATCTCATACCCTTCAATATCAATTTTAACTAAGTCTAATCTGTTGAGGTTTAATCCTTCTAATAACTTATCCCCGGTAATAACCTCTGTTTCGATATCTCCATTTTCATCCATCCGCCCGGTACCTTGATTAAAGTTCTCGGGTAGTCCTTTCATCCGGGTTTTGCCTTCGAAGTCTGAAACGGCTTTAGGAATTATTGAGACAATCGTGTCTAGTTTATTGAGAACCACATTCTTTTTCAATTTTGACTGCAAATGGGGCATCGGTTCACACGACAAAACTTTGCCATTTGGTCCCACTGATTTTGCCATTCTTAGCGTATGCACGCCAATATTGGCGCCTATGTCCATGGCAACCTCACCCGGTTGAAGGGACAGATTGATCAGTTTGCCTGTGGCAGATTCATAATTGCCCTCTGCCAAAATTTTCCATTCTATATAACTGCTTGTCGAAATATGCAGGGCAATGGCTTCATCCTTCAACCAGGTTATTCCTTCAAATGCTTCTTTGTTTTGAGAAACATCTTTCTCGATGAGCCAAGAGGCCAGACGCTCTTTGCCTGGCATTGTCCAATTTCGGGCTATCCCTAGTTTTATATTATTAAGTGATTTCATGTTTCAAAAACTTGTAAGGTAAAATTTATCTGGTAATAGTTTGCATTATCTAATTTAAGCGTGGTGTTTTAGGACTTCCTCAAACAACTGCGTCTGCATTGCGGTAAGATAATCCGCCTGATACAATTCAGGATGTACAATTGGACGCTTGGATATTTCGGATAGGGAGATTAAGGTTTGATACAACAAATCCGAAGCAGCACTTTGAAGGTTTGTAAGCGTTCTATTTTCCAAAAAGGAAATTAATTGTACCCTGGGTTGGCTTTTTAATTTTGGATATGCGGCACTTGTCTCTTTGAATATCGAAAATATCGGGGTTTGGGAAATAAGATAAGGCGCAAGCTTAGAGGCGATGTAGTTATCATCGGTTGTTCCGGGAAGCAACAATAAGTCCGCGTATTTTTGGATTTGCAGGACGGTTAAGAAATCTTCCCGAGTGGTTATTTCTACCACTTTGTCTGTAAGATTTGTTTCCAGTGCGAGTTCTTGTAATACAGGTTTTGAAGCCTGATTTTTTGAATATCGGGTACCAATGAAGTATAATTTTAGTTTTTGGAATAAGGTATCATCTAATTTCTGTAAGTGACTTACCGATTGTAAAAAGAGCTGAATTATCGGAAGCATTTCCCGATTGATCACCCCTGTATAAACAATGCGTATGTATTGAGGGGCATGTGCCGGAAAATATTCGGGCAACAGGTTGGCGTAACGCCCGGAAATATCAGAATCAGAAGCTCCAAATGGTATCACCGCACTTGGTATATGTTCGATTTCCTGGTATCGATTTTTCAACATTTCTATATAAGACCCACTAACGGCCATAAGGCCATCAGCCGTTCTGACCGCTTGTGGCTCCAAAAATTTATTCATTCGGTAGGAAAACCAGTATTTGGGTGGTCTTTGGTTTGGGGGCAATTTAAGATAATGGTCATGGTGCCAGGGATCCTGGAAATCTAATATGTAGGGTATTCCCCATTTCTTCTTCCACAGAGCACCTAAAACCATCGCGGTAAATTGGGTCGTTGATATAAAGACTAAATCGGGTTTTCTATCGCGGATAAGTTCGTTACCTGTTTTATATAAATAGGGGAATGCCCGCATAGCGACATTCCCAAGTCCTATTTTTCTGGTCCAGGAGACCGGTAGGGCTTTTACTTTGTGAACTTCAATGTCATTCGGAATGGTCTCGAGTAAACTCCTGTCTTTATAGGCTTCTGTTTCAGATGTCTCTACGCACAGGACAATTACATTCCAACCATTCTGTTTATAATAAGGTAGGCTTTGTCGTATTCTATGAAGATCCGCTGTATTATCCGGCGGAAAATAAGGACTTACAATTAAAACGGTTTTATTCTTCTTCAAGAAATCGAATTAAAATATTCTGAAACCAGTTTTTCTAATTTTTGAGATTCGTGTTCCCAACAGAATTTCTCCCCATCTAACCAGGCTTTTCGTTGGATCTCCATGCTATTTTCGCTTCCATCAAACCATCCCATAAGGGTTTGTTTTAATTCCTCTGAATTGGATGGAATGAGTACTGTGTTTTGACAAGCTGCTGCTATTTCTTTATGACCCTCTGTATTGCTTGCAATCACAGGTAAGCCTGCAAGAAGATAGTGCAGAATCTTATTGGTTACTGTTAAATTTCGGCTTTCGGGCTTTGGTAAATCATAGGCAATGCCAACATGATAGTGATGTAACCAACTTAAAATCTGATGCGGAGGCATAATCGGATGCAGGTGGAGCGTAAGATTGGTAAAGCTCTGAACCGTATTTTCGAGATCAAGAAGGTACTCTTTTCTGGGATTACCGGCCAAATGAAGTTCAGCCGGAATGCCTGTTTCACCTATATTTTGGATAAAGGATTCAAGGCCTCTACCCGGACCTATAGTTTGAGATATCCAGGCAAACTTGATGGGCGGTTGCCTTTCCTTCACCTCATAAGTTGGTAAATTTCTTCTCTCTTGAATTGAAAAACTATTATAGATTACCTCGGGTGGTTTCTTCCCGGATGAAATTTGATATAGTTTCTGCGCTAATGCTCTGGAGGTTGTCGTGCACCATGTCCCATGTTTGAGTGCATATATCTCAGCTGCCTCCAATAATTGAACAGGCCTGAACTTTCGGGTTTGGGCCATTAAATCTCTGCTGTACCAATCCTCAAAATCAAAAGCCACTGCAAATCCTTTATGGATTAAATCCTTGGCAAGTAGTGTTGGAATCTCCTGATGAACAATATACAGGTCAGCTTTTTCCTCCAGAGCCTGTTTAATCAGGGTAGTGGAGCCATATCCCGCAGAATGCACGGTCTCAATGTTCAAATAGCCTTTTATTCGCCTAAAGAATTGAAATATAATTCGGTGTTTCAACCTCCCCGGTTGGCCGGGTCTTAAATCCGCGTAAGATTGATAATGCACATTTAAATCCCGCAATAAGTTTAAGTCATCCTGAAGAAAATCTGAACTATACCAGGTAGTTAAAATCTTTACAGAATATCCTAGTTCTCGCAAAAGCTTTACTTCTTTGAATACTCTTGGATTTCTGGAAATGTGATTCTGCGTTAAAATGCAGATACTTTTCACGCGCGGGTTTTTAAATGATAATGAAGTTTTTCAGGTTTGGGCACATGAGGGGCAACAGCCGTAATCAGCCCATCAACAGAATATGAATCTGCAAGGGAAATATTGGCTACAATTTCATATCCACTTTTTTCAAGTAATTGGTAACAGGTTGTATGGATTTCCTCTGAATGCGTGGATATAAATAGCCAGTCTATTTTTTTTTGCTCCAGCCAGCTATGCGCACCTTCCAAAAATTCTTTTTCAAATCCTTGTATGTCACAATGTAATAAATCTACATGGGTAAGCGCTAACTTTTCCGCGATTCCATCCATATTATAAGTCATGATCCCATCTGAGGCCATTACATTTTTATCTCCGGCGTATCCCTTTAGAAATGTCCCGTTTAAATGATTTAATTCAAAATTGTTGCGCCCGATACTTAGATTAAGATCTATGGGTTCAAGCATATAATTCCGGGCGTTTTTTACTTCTTTCGCAAACCACATGGAATAAAAAGCCCAAAAGGAACCTAGTTCCAGCATACTGCCGCCTGCTTTAAAATAGGGGAGTACCTGCTGGAAGATATGTTCTTCTTGTGGCTCATGTATGCCTTTATTTTTGACCAGCAAAGAGGTGCCTGCATAGCCATAGTAACTATCCGGATAAATCTTAATGCCATTGTGCATATATTGTTTACCGTGAATAATCAGACCTGCTTGATCATCTTTGTTTATCAATGCATAATCCTTACAGGCTTGTACCTCTTCAATTCGTCCAAGCCACATAGAATCATATACTTGTCTGCGCATGAGCCATTTGTCCCATAATCCGGTGGCGAGAATGGTATTGCACCAGATTTTTCTGAACCAGGGCTTTAACCAAAAATAGTAAATAATTTTCTTAATCATGGGAATGTTCGGAAGGGGTAGGGGAGGTCGTTTGTTTTTGGGCGTATATCTCTTCTACAAGCGTAAGGAGTTTTTGAGCAGACGCTTCCAGACTAAATTCTTCCTGAATATATTTTTCAGGATGAAATTGGCCCGAATCGGCGCGTGCTTTAAATTCCAAAAGGCAATCAGCAAAGGCGTCAATGCTGGAAAACTTTAAGCCACAAGTGTTGTTAAACCAAGGGACAGAACTAACCTGGAGGTCTGCGGACCCACATTGTATATAATACGGGTCTCTTACAATTCCCTCATCAAATGCTAACACCGGAAGACCTGATGCCATTGCTTCCTGACAGGCCAATCCCTGACTTTCATGAGGGGATAAGAACAAAAGGTACCTGGATTCGGATAATAGTTTTTGATAGTCCTCGGATTGATAATGGCCATACCTTATAGTCTTCCAGGTAAACCCTTTTTCTTTTAAGGTTTTTTGTATTGGCTCAAGAATTCTATTAACCTCTGTCTCTCTGTTAAAATTTAATTTGTCATAGAGAATAAAATCATTAAGTATTTTTTTGTTTTCTATTGGTTTATATTTTAATGTGTCGACGCCTGCAGGCCAAATATGGCATAAGTTACCCAAGTAAGGTTTACACAGATTATTTACCCACTCTGAGTGGGATAAATACGCTAGCACCGGATAGGTTTGCGTGAAATTGGGCACTTCGCAAGGGTGCGTAAATATTCCAATTCCGGAAATGAAAGGAGGGGAGTTTTCAAATCCATTAAGCGATTGCAGACCTCTCCCCAGCAGCAAAATTCTGTCCCCGTATTTTCTGTTTTTTAAGGGTTGGTTTATGGTATAGGGATACTGTATTCGATTAAGCCCTTCTACTAAGTTGATAAACACTTTGTCCACCCCGCCTGGTCTTGGTTTTCCTCTCAAGATTCTGCGTATCCAGGGACGAATAAATCGATCTCCAGGAATCCACCGATCTTTTTCCGGTGTAGGTAAATAATAAAGGTGTATCACAAATTTTTGAACTTAACGCGTAGGTTCAGGTAAAAGGTTAAGACTCTATCCCAAGTAGGGTTCGTCTTAAGCGCAATATTTTTTCGGTTGATTTAAATCCGAGATTGTTAAAAAGAAGACCCTGAAGTCCTGAATTGGGTATCTTAAAATTGGGCTTAAGTTGATAAATCCATTTGACAATATCCTGACCCTCCTTTAGATGCGTTTTGGCTACCCAATGTGCAAGATTCCATAAATTATCACACACTGCATCAATTCGCTGTGGCGTTAACTCCTTTCGCTTTTGAAGTTCTCCGATGATTTTCTTGAAGATATTTAAGTGCTGCCAATTCGCAACTACGGATTTCATCCCATGATAATTTCCCTGCATCTGGTCTTTATGATGAACCCAATAGGCACCACAGCCTTTATGATAGGCTATTTTAGGATAATGTAAGGCTAATTCTAACATGACAAGACGGTCGTCTCGTAATGAATAGTCCGGACGATGGGGGACCTTTCTTAATAACTCGGTTTTAAACATCATGGCAATAATATGAGAGCCATAGCTTCTGCCAAGCTGGACAGCCATAAAATCCTCCCATGGTCCTGCATCGGGATTTACTGTTATTTTCCCGGTTTCCTCTTCATAGGCATCACATCTCGATATGACAATATCTGCCATTGTTGATTCTGCTTCCTGAAATTGTGCATCAATAATTCCCGGAGCAAGGAAGTCATCGGATCCAAGTATTTTGATGTATTTACCTGTCGCGAGGTCCGTACCTTTATTTATCGCCCAGGTTTGGCCCCAGTTGATACTGTGTCTGTAGGAAATAATTTCCGGATGCCGCTGCAGCCATTCCCAGGTGTCATCCGTACTACAATCATCCACAACAATGATCTCGGTCTTACAGGTTGTATTCCTGCAACTATCTATAGCCCTTGGCAGGGACCAGAGCCTATTGTAGGTGGGGATGACGATGGATACATCCGGAGTCATAGGCAGGGAATTAAATTGAGCGAATGATTTTAGCAGGATTTCCTGCTACGATTGTGCCTGCCGGTACATCTTTTGTTACAACGGCGCCTGCACCAATAATTGCTCTTTCTCCGATGGTTATTCCACCCAAAATTGTGGCACCGGAACCAATGGAAGCGCCTTTCTGCACATGGGTTTCAACCAGGGTCCAATCGGCTTCTGTCTGAGGCGTTCCATCTTCATTGGTGGCTCTTGGATACATATCATTCACAAAAGTGACGCCATGGCCAACAAACACCTGATCTCCGATATGCACGCCTTCACAAATAAATGTGTGAGATGAAATTTTGCAGTTTTTTCCTACAGAAGCATTCTTTTGAATTTCAACAAAAGTGCCTATTTTACTCCCATCTCCAATGCTACATCCGTATAGATTGACGAATTTGAAGATTTTTACCCCTTCTCCAATTTTTACATCTGCAGCGATGCTTTGATACATTTCACTCATAAGTTTATTTTTTTGGAATCATTTTTAATGGATACTTGGGTCGCTTCAAGTATTCGGACGACTTCTAATCCATCTTGTCCTGAGGTCAAAGGTTGACGATTCTCTTGAATCGCATCAATGAACTCCTGCAATAAGGCTTTTAAGGCCTCTGTATTATCCAATACCGGACTATACATTTCTCCGGAACGATAATTCACGAGCATCTGATATTCTGCTTCTCTTGTATTGACATCAATGCCTTTGTCAAATACCCTTACCTTCTCCACATTTTCCATGTCATCATATAGCACCATTTTCTTTGTGCCGGCAATGAGCATTCTGCGCACTTTAACTGGGGAGAGCCAGTTCACATGAAAATGTGCAATTAAATTATTTTCAAATTCTACATGCACATAGGCGACATCTTCCATCCCTTTGCCAACATGATCAGAACCCATGGCACGGACTGACACAGGGCGTTTTCCTATAATATGATGCATGATGGAGAAATCATGGGGCGCAAGATCCCAAATAACATTGACATCCCTTTGGAATAAACCCAGATTCACGCGCACAGAATCAAAATAGTATAAGTCCCCCAGTACTCCGGATTGATATAATTCCTTGATTTTGCGAACTGCTGGTGTGAAGATAAAGGTATGATCTACCATGACGATTCTTTGATGCTTTTCTGCCAGCTCAAGAATTTCTTCGGCTTGCTGCACCGTGGACATAAATGGCTTTTCTACCAAAATATGTTTGCCGGCCAAAAGGGCTTTTTTGGCCAGGTCGTAATGGGCAAACACGGGGGTTATGATTGCCACCGCATCTATTTCGGAATCTTGCAGTAAGACATCAGCATCTGCGCAAGTCTCAACAGTTGAGAAGGTGCGTTGAATATTCCCAAGTCTCTCCGGATCCCGATCACAACACACCACTCTCGTGATTTCTGGATTCATGATGGCATTCCGGACAATATTAGGTCCCCAGTAGCCTAGTCCGATTATTCCTAATTTCATACTTATTTGTAAAAGGATTTAACCTGTGAAACGACATATTCAATTTGCTCAGTAGTCATTTCCGGGAACATGGGTAGAGAAAGACCTTTGCTTGCAATTTTTTCTGATTCAGGGAATTGACCTTCCTGATATCCCAGGTGACGGAAGCATTCTTGCATATGCAGTGGTACAGGATAGTGTAATCCTGTGCTTACCCCATTTTCGTTTAAGTGTTGACTTAACTTATCTCTCTCTTCAGCCTGAATAACAAATAGATGATAAACATGTTTGGCATAGGAGGCTTCCAGAGGAAGGGTAATATGGGGTACTTCGTTTAATAAATTCTTATACTGTTGAGCAACTGCTCTTCTTTGGTCGGTCCATTGTTGTATGTATTTCATCTTGACGCCCAATACAGCTCCTTGAATGGCCTCCATTCTGTAATTGTGACCATAAGTTTGGTGATAATATTTTTGTGAGGAGCCGTGCTCCCGGTATAGTTTAACTTTTTCAGCAAGGTTTGCATCATGTGTGGTAACAGCGCCACCTTCGCCATAAGCTCCAAGGTTTTTTCCGGGATAAAAACTGAAGGAGGTGATTTTTCCAATTCCTCCAATTCTTTTGCCTTTGTATTCTGCAAGATGCGCCTGAGCGGCATCTTCTACCAAAGGAATGCCATGCTTATCAGCTACAGCCTGCAAGGCATCCATATCTGCGGGTTGCCCATACAGGTGAACGGCAACAATAGCCTTGGTTTTGGGGGTAATTGCTGCTTCAACGGCTTCAGCACTTAGGTTATAAGTTCCTGCTTCGCAATCCGCAAAGACAGGCGTAGCGCCACATAAAGTTGCTCCCCAGGCGGTTGCAATAAAGGTGTTTGCCGGAAGAATAACTTCATCGCCATGGCCTATCCCCAATGCCCATAAGGCCAGATGGTTGGCATCTGTTCCAGAGCTTACACCTGTGCAGAAGGGTACACCATGCGCCTCGGCAAATGCTTTTTCAAACGCCGCAACTTTGGGGCCCAGGATGTAACCGGTGTTTTCCAATACATCCTGTATTTCTTTCATTACTTCATCTTTCACTGAAAGATAGTTACTCTTGAGGTCTAAAAAAGGAATTTTCATGTGTGTGTGATTCTGGTAACAAATTTATGTTTTTTTTGAGCGGTTCAAATTCGCTTTGACTTCTTAACTTTTCGGTAACCCCAAATTGCATGGTAAACAGGCCTGAAAATGTTTTTTAAATTTTGGGTGATTATCCACGGTAAGGTGTACTGGCACCAAACTATCCATCGTGCCATGTGTTCATTTTCTGAGTTTCCCATCACTCTTCTCAGAAGTTCAGCCTGGCTGGTATACGGAGGATGTTCCGTGAAATTGCCCAAAAAATGAACAATAATCGGGTGGGTTTTATGAAACGGATACCAGGAACGATGCAAGGAATTAGGGGGGAGAGGATTAATTAATTCGGATTCTCCCTTCAGAACATCCAGATGGAGGCCTCCCGGACTGGCCAGAGGGTCCCCATAAATGGTCCCATCATCCTCTATGCCACCGAGACCGTGGACGGCGAGAGATACGGCCATGAGAACTTCATCATTGGGGCGTCCCCTCAATAATTTCATGCCAAGCGCCTCATACTGTGGTTCCAATTCTCTCGCTTTTTTGTAAACCGCTTCCGATTTATCTCCCTGCTCAAGGTAATATAGGCATCCATTAAAGCCAGGGATGGAAGGAACATTAAAGGTTTTACAAAAATGGGATACATCCCCAAACCATTCTCCATCTGATTTGGGTCTTCCAACCACCGCAACAGCCTGGCCCTTTAATTTTTCAAATACAGGTATAAGAGATCCTGTTAACAGGCAATCCGCATCAATAAATAATGTTTGCTGCGTTTGAGCCATTTTGTCCAAATGAAGCTTCGTGCTAAAACTTTCCCCATATTGACCCGGCTGAAATGGCAATAGGTGAAAACGCTCAAATGAGGTTAAATCCACCGGAATTAAATCCGGCCTGTCAGTGGCAATATAAAAGTCAATGGAATCTTGTTGATGCCAATGAAAAAAAGAACGCGCAAAATTAATCGCCATGGAAATGTAAACGGGTTTTCCGGATGCGATGGTTAATACCGACCTGCTCATCTAAATCTATTTATTTTTATTATCGCCCTGCACGTCTCTATCATGTCACAGCAGCTTTGTTCGGTTAAAAAAGGCATCTTTCCAAAAAAGATGCCTAACTGGACCAACATAATGCCTTGCTACCCAAGGTTGTTTTTGAAAACTAGGCTTCAGGTCAAATCGATCCGATTGAAAACAGGCCACTTCTGTCATGGACCACACTTCTCCCCCTAGGAGCTTGGATGCAATGGCCAGAAAGGTCTGTTCGGTAAAGTGATTCGGATGGTTTCCTATTTTCTCCCAATAAACGCTTAACTCCGCTTTATCCAATAGGGAGTTGTTTAATAACACCATGCCGGTATTGATGTAAGGCTTGGCTATTAAGGCCTCTGACTCTTTGGATAAATATCCATCATACGCCGATTGATAATCTTCAGACGTTTTGAAGATTAAAGGCAAATTGGATGGTTCATATGGCAAGTCTTTATACCATAATATGTCTGTGTCGCACCAGAGAATGGTGGTCTTTTCTGCTTCTTTGAGAATACATCCAAGTTTTCTTCCCACTGCTTCCTTGTGTGCAAAATCATTTAATCCGACACTACCGGATTTTTTTGTCCATGTCAGAATGTCTTCATGACTCTTTACCTGCAGGCTTCCCTTCCACCAGGATAGTTTCTTTTGAATGTCTTCCGGTTTCAGGCTTCCATCTGAATATAAAATCAGGGCAGGCCTTTTTGTCCAGTTGTTATGGAGGGAAATAAGACATTGATTGAGCATCTCCAAATGCGTTCTGCCGGTCATACTTAAAAATGTAAAGTCGGCATCCGGTCCGGGTTTATAATCGGGATTGGGCAGCCTTGTGCAGAACCATTCATACATCCCTCCGGAACGAAAGGCTATGGAGTTTTTAATTCTGCCCAGCATAAGAAGAAGGGAATAACTGATTCTTTTTCCAGGAGAGCCATTTCATGGATTTCCATCCAAATAGAAATTTAAGTCGGTTTAATACGGGATTCCCGATGTGTGGTACATGAGGCGTCCCCCCAAGTTCTTTTACTTTCCTTAGCGCCGCCTTTGTTAAAGAAGGGAACTCAGGCCAGTTGATGTCGGCGAGCTCCATAAAGTGTTTTGCAAATACTTTATGGATTCGAATGTCTTCCGGGTGTTTTTTTTGACAATGCTGAAGTTTAGATTCGGCTGCTGCAAAAGCACTCTTATTACCTTTCAAAGTTTGTTCTCTGCTTAGGCTTTTCCGATGCCTATGTTTTCGATAATATACCGGCGCATCGTTTACAAATTGAATTTCTGATGCCTCCAGCATCACCCGACAAAAATATTCCCCATCATCATCCACGGTAAGATCTAAATCCCATGAACCAATTTCTTCAATCAGGGAACGGGGAACCAACCATGCATGGATCGGAATCATCCCTGCGCGCCCATTAAGGCCATATAAATTGAGCAAAAAACTTAGCGTATCTCTGCTTGTGAAATAGAAGGGATGATTGGGCTCGGGCTGCTTGTCCCACGGATTTTCATCATCAAAAAAGAAACAAGAATCGCCAAATGCTATTGCATTCTGCTGATTCATGATGGCAGCAATTTGTTTCTCTAGTTTTTGAGGACTGATTAAATCATCGGAGTCCAAATATTGAATATACTGTCCTTTGCATTTGAGAAAGCCCTGCTCGCGCGCAAAAGAGGCCCCTCGATTCTCGGATAGTTCTATCAAAGTAATTCGGCTATCGTTTAACGCCTGAATTGTACGAATACTGCCATCTGTTGAGCCATTGTCCACGACAATTATTTCAAAGTCTTGCATCGTTTGGTTAAGTACAGAAGCAATACATTGCTGTATGAATGCTTCGGTATTCCAACAGGGAATTATGACTGACACAAGAGGGGTCATGCTTTAATATTGTTGTGCCTCTTCAAAAATTTGTCTCCATTGACCAAAAAATCTGCTGCGATCCGGCAGTTGATTATTGATAAGCCAGGGTTGATTGATTTTCTTGAAATAGGCATCATCATCCCGATCCAGTCGAATGATTTCTTCAATCAGTTGCTCAAATCCAAATCGAAATTCGTGTTGAAGTTTTAAATGCCTACCGGTCTTTCTTAGTTTCCTTCTGATTCGATCCACAGGAGTATTAAACATTGAGGGACGCCAGTCCCTATAATTCGCTTGTGAATGTTTTTCCAAAAATAAAGTGTAAGAATCTCTTCCATCAGGAAGATATAATCTGGCATTTAAAAAACTATCTGAATTATAAAATTGTGCGATATCCGGATTCCCAATATATACAGGCATGCTGCCTTCTTCCATTGGCTCAATGATCTTCTCGGTATGATACCCCGGATAGGTGTAATTTTCGAAGGCAATGGTAAACTTATATTTTCGGATAAATGCCCGTTTAGAATCCGAGCGACTTAATTTTCCATCCGTTGGAAGGGCAGGCATATTATTTCTGGATCTGCCGGGAGAATCCGGTCTCTTATACTTGCACAACTGGTCGTAAAATTTTTCCCTGTAAGCAATGGAATTGCCAAATAGGAAATTACAAAAATGGGTATGCTGAGACATGGCCTTTTCAGCAAATCCGGATTCTTTCAATAAATTTCTTGGATCACAAGCCTGAAAATCTATTCTCCGATAACGAGGATGATTAATTTCAGATTCATATGGAACACCAAACCCATATTCACACACTTCCATATCCGGTGTGAAATTCTCACAATAATATCCTACTCTGATAAAATTCCCCTGAGGTACCTGATTTCCATAGGGACCATAAACAACAACCTGAGGGTTTTCCGAATCATGAACCAACTGGTATTCTTTTAATAGCTCGCCCAATATGTCAGGCGCAGA
>CANHCC010000019.1 GCA_947459115.1 Bacteroidota bacterium
CCGTCTTGAGTTTTGAGAATAAAGCCATGAGGCACTACCCTTTTACCTATGGCAATTTTAGATCTTCCTCCACAGATAAAGGCGGTCAGGCTATCCACCACCATCAGATCATAAAAGCAGGATTTAGAATGTTTAAGGAATTGTTGGGTCGTCCATTCTCCCATTTCTGATACATATAGGGTACCTTGGTCGGAAGCGATTAAGATTTTATCTCCGAGTTTATTGATGCGTAGAATACTTCTGCCAAGGTTGGGATAACAAACATCCCTGAGTCCATTGGTCTCTGTATATTTTTTTAAAATTCCAGATTTTCCGCCGATCCAGAATTCACCTTTATGGATTTCGAAGATATCGTAATAGGAAGAATCTCCTTGTAAATTCCCAATTTGAAGCGTTTCGACTAATTGGCAACATGCAATTTGAAGAGGCAGAACCCAAAAAAAACAGGTAAAATAGATTAGGTTCATGCTTACAAATTCCGAATTAATGATTCATTTAGAATTAATTCAGAAGTTAAAAGTAAAAAACATCACTTTTTAAGGTTTACAAGGTCAAAGGTAAACGGAAGGAGGTTTTCATTGACCCCCACCAAGCGGATGATATCACCTGATTCACCTTGAAGTAGAACGACCATTGGCTCTCCGGAGAGCCTTTCGTATTCAATCATAACTTGTCTGCAGGCACCGCAGGGGCCAACCGCCTGATCCATTTTAAATCGAGCACTGTGCGCCCGAATCGCAATTTTCCGGATTAATGAAGATTTTCCCGCTGCGCCAACAGAAAATAAAGCCGTTCGTTCGGCACAAAGTCCTGAGGGGAATGCCCCATTTTCCTGATTATTTCCCAGGATGACTTCCCCATTGGCTAATGCGACAGCTGCCCCAACAAAAAATTCCGAATAAGGGGCATAGGCATTTTCCGTGGCCTTCATGGCCGCACTTAATAACTCTTGTTCATCCGTTGGCAATTCAGAACTTGAGGCAAATTGCTCATAGGAAATATTTTTAATTTTCTTCAATTTTAACTTATAAAATGTAACGACTTAAGTCTTTTTTCTTCAGGATGTTACCTATCTTTTCTTCAACATAATCTGCGGTAATTTCAAATCTTTTTGCAGAGGTTAAATCAGGTACTTCAAAAAGTAGTTCGTTGAGGACTGTGCTCAAAATGGTGTGTAATCTACGGGCTCCAATATTTTCAATTTCACTGTTCACCTGAAAAGCAATACCGGCAATTTTTCGGAGGGAAGCTTCGGTAAAGATTAATTCAACCCCTTCCGAACGAAGCATTTCCTCGTATTGTCGGGTTAAAGCATTTTGAGGCTGATCCAAGATATGGAAGAAGTCCTCTTCAGTAAGGGAATTTAATTCTACTCGAATTGGGAATCTCCCCTGAAGTTCCGGAATCAGATCTGAGGGCTTTGAAACATGAAAGGCACCAGCCGCAATGAAGAGTACATGGTCCGTTTTTACAACACCATATTTTGTGTTGACGGTACTACCCTCCACAATAGGTAACAGGTCTCGTTGCACACCCTCACGGGAAACATCAGGTCCATTCCCTTTGCCGGAGCCACCGCCTGCCACTTTGTCAATTTCATCAATAAAAATAATCCCTGTTTCCTGAGTTCTTTCTAAGGCATCCCGGGTAACGGAATCCATGTCTATGAGTTTATCCGCCTCTTCCTCTGTAAAGTACTCCCTTGCCTCGGCAACTGTCATCTTCCTGAGTTTCTTTTTCTTTGGAATCATGCCACTCAGCATTTCCTGCAGCCCATCCATTCCCTCCATGCCGGCAGGTCCCATAATTTGAACGGAGGCAGAGTTGGATTGAACTTCTAGTTCAACCGTTCTGGTGTCTAGTTCTCCTCGCTTGAGTTTTTCTCTGAATTTTTCTCTGGTTCTCAGATTTAACTCCTCCTCACTTCCTGGCGCAGGAGGCGTTGGAAGAATAGGGTTATCCTCCAAATCTTTTTCAGTCTCTGATGAATCCTTTTTTCCTGTGAGGGGGGGAATTAACAAATCCAAAACCGACTCGAGTGCATTTTCACGGGCGATTTCTCTAACTTGGATTTTCCTCTCTGCTTTTACAAGATTCACGCCTTGTTCCACCAGGTCCCTCACCATACTTTCAACATCACGACCAACATAGCCCACTTCGGTAAATTTTGAGGCTTCCACTTTGATGAATGGAGCGTTAGATAGGGAGGCCAATCTTCTGGCAATTTCCGTTTTACCTACCCCGGTGGCCCCAATCATCAAGATATTATTGGGAATGATTTCTTTACGGATTTCTTCCCGAGCTTGCATTCTTCTCCACCGGTTCCTCAGGGCAATGGCAACCGCTCGTTTGGCTTCTTTTTGTCCTATAATGAACTTGTCAAGTTCATCTACAATACGTTTTGGAGTTAAAGCAGATATTTCAATATTAGAACTTAAATCCATTAATATTAGGCAGTTAACGATTTTAAAGCCATAAACAATCTTTCTTCCATGACTTTGATTTCAGACTCTTTAACATTAAGGGGTGGGCGGAACCTTACCGAGCGTTCCCCACAAGAAAGCAGAATCAGTTGATTTCGGTAGCAGGCTTTAAGGAGGTCTTGAACTTCTTGACCTGACTTCAAATCAAAGGCACAAAACAACCCTCTTCCCCTGACATTTGAAATATTATCAAATATACCCTGAAGATTGTGAAGGGCGTTTTGAAGTATTTTTCCCATTTGGGTCACATGATCCTCCAACTGGTCCTCTTCAATGATTCGAAGAATTTTTTCACTTCTTACCATGTCAGTAAGAGAGCCTCCCCAGGTGGAATTGATTCGACTTGATACATGAAAGCAATTGGTTTCTACTTCATTTATCTTTCCTCCACCCAGAATGCCGCAAATCTGCATTTTTTTACCAAAGGCAATAAGATCCGGGCGCGCTTTGTCGCCAAAATGTTGATGTGCCCAAAACTTTCCAGTCATGGCCACCCCGGTTTGAACTTCATCAAAAATCAGTAGGCAATCATTTTCATCACACTGGGTTCTCAATGCTTCTAAAAACTCCTGACGGAAATGATTGTCACCCCCCTCGCCCTGAATAGGCTCGAGAATGATGGCACATATGTCGTCCGGATGATCTTTGAAAGCTTGTTTGATTTGCTGAATTGCCAGATTTTCCCGGCGAATCAGATCTTCTAATCCTGAATCCGAGAATGGGAAGACAATTTTGGGATTAATAATTCTTGGCCAGTCCTGAAATTGAGCAAACCATTTGGTTTTATTCGGTTGAGTATTGGTAATACTCAAGGTATATCCTGTTCTGCCATGGAAAGCCTGTTCAAAATGTATGACTTTGAAGCCTTTTTCTTTTCTGTGGCCCTTTTGAAAGTTTTTTTGAACTTTCCAGTCCATCGCAACTTTGATGGCATTTTCAACCGCAAGACCACCTCCGGAAATAAAAAAAGCATGAGGCAAATATTCCGGGATACCTACTCTACCAAAGGTATCAACAAAGCGGGCGTATTGTTCTGTGTAGACATCCGCATTGGCCGGGTTTGTCAACGCTGCCCAGTATAAATCTTCTTTAAATTGCTCATCCTCAATCATTGAAGGATGATTAAAACCCAAAGGCATTGAAGCAAAACCCGTGAAAAAATCCAGCAATTCGTTACCGCTCACAGCGTCGTGAATCCAGGATCCGTGACTTTTTTTCATGTCCAGAATGAAATCATATCCATCCGCCAAGACATGCTTCCCAATGGTGGATTTTACCTCCAAAGGTTTCAATTGAGTTATTGGTTTCATAATTCAGTAAACAGTAAAATAAACAGTGCGCAAAGATACGAAGAATAGAGGTATTTTATAGCTTCACGTTTATGCAGTTTCGATATTATTTTTTCGATAGAACCAATTATAGGTTCCGGCTATAAAGGCCCAAATAAAAGGGGATTGTATGAGCATTTTAACATCCTGAGCCGTATTCCACCAATATTGCGCATGATGGGCATAAATTCCGGCAAGATAAATTACCAAAGAAACGGTCATGAGGCCAAGGTACAACCCGAGAGATAAAAGCGTCCAAAAGCGTGAATGCGTGAGGATTGCGGTCAATATTAGGGTGATTATCCCATAAAGTCCACTTATACAGGTGGTTGAAATGAGTTTTCGATTTTTGAACAGAAAATCCAATAGCCCTTCCCCACCCTGATTGGTATGTCCTCCCCATTGACTTTGAAAATAAGAAGACATGTTTTCAAGCCATTCTTCCTTGTAAAACCCTATGACAATCAGTAGCACAAGTCCTGATGCTGTAATCAACCAAGATTTGATTTGGGGTAATTTAATCATTGGAGGGAGATTCCAGTAATAAGGAGATACTTTGTCCTCCGAAGCCGGCTGAATTAACCAGAATTCTTTGGGCCTTAGGGACTTTTATCGAACCACCTAAGTATGCCGGCATAGGCAGGGCTTGATCCATCAGGGTTAAAGCTGCCAGGCATGCAATGGGACCTGAGGCTCCGTAGGTATGTCCTATCAGAGCCTTCAAAGGATAAAGTACCGGTCTTTCGCCCGAGGGGAATATTCTGTTTATGGCTCTAAGTTCTGCTTCATCACCTTTTTGTGTACCGGGGGCATGAACCAAAATAGCCTCTATCGGTCCCGGAGAAAAAGATAGAGCTTGTTGCATGGCCTTATAAAATGCATCTCCATTTTCAGAAATTCCTGTCATGGAGGTTTCATCCTCCCTGGCTGCACCAAATCCAATTATCCGGGGACAATTTCTGTATTTTTCGTCTAAGGTTAACCATAGTACGCCAGCCCCCTCCCCGATGACCATTGTATTTTGGGCCTTTTCTGTATCCAATGGGCGACAGGGCCAATCATCGTTTAAAAGGTTGGAATATAAATTCAGGGCCTGAGCTTGGGCAAGGGTAAAAGGCGTTAATGCCGCCTCAGAACCCCCTGCTATGAAATCGTCCACCCAACCTGATGTAAGCCAAGCCAATCCATTGATGATGGCGGCCATCCCGGAGGAGCAGGTCATCGAAACAGTAAGTTCGGGACCGTTAAAATTGAATTCCCTTGCTAGTTCTGATGTAAGGTTTCCCGGTGTTGTCACCGGGGAAACAAATGGAGAAATGGGCCTCCCGTTGGAGAAGGCGTCATAACTACTCTCCCAGGTGCGGGTGAGCCCTCTCGAGGTTCCCATGCTAATTCCTATGCGCCTTCCGGTATCTGGTTTATCGGATATTAAACAGTCGCGTAATGCCAGAAGCGCCATTTTTACGCTTTTGTCGCATTTATTTGACAAGGGGGAGGAATGCAATAAATCTTCACAGGATTTTGATAATGTTCCGGCTCGCATTAAATTGTCTCTGACGGTCATAGAGTTCAATTGACAAGTCCCTGAGCTCAGACTGTTTTTCAACTCAGACATGGAATTTCCAAATGGCCCAACCCCACCGGCACCGGCAATATAAGCTAGAGCTTTAGCCACGGCAGGCCCTTTCAGAAACGATGGCGGCGGTTCCGCACAGACCTCTTATGGAAATTTCGCCTGTAAAATTGCTAAACAGAGAAAACGGAAAATCTAAGGATAAGCAGGCCTGATGTAAAGAATCCCATAAAGCGGGCATGGCAGGCTGATACACCGGCAGGGCTTTGGGCCAGACCTGATGGACGCAATCCACTGGAAGGGCCTTGCAGTGGGTCGCCTTCAAAAAATCCTGCAAAATGATTTCTTTCCAGCCCTGTTCAGGATAATCTAAAGTAAGAGATGGACGGCCATATCCGCCTGAAATGCAGGTAAATGATCTATATTCAGAGGAGACTACACGGTGGTCAAAAATTTGATCATTGAAAAGAATCCCCAAAATACTGAGACCTTCAGATGGAGGAATAACGCATCCAAATCCTTGGGGTAAATGGGTAAGCTCGTCCGATCTGAAGAAAAAGGAGGAAGAGATTAAGGGGGCATATTCGACTTTCTCCAGGAAGCTCTTCAGGTATTCGGGTATTAAGGCTGGTAAAGTGGCATAGGCCGGGGCACAGGATATCAAATGCGAATGTTCGTCCGGGGCGGGTAATTCATTTATCGGATGTATATTCTGACTTAGTTCCTGAGCAAGCGCATCTGTTAGGCTCATCATGCCTTGCTCGAAAGAATGTAACCCTTTTCTGATTCCTCCCGGTGCGCGGGAAGGGAAAACCGATTTCAGCGCTTCCCAGAGCGATTTATTTTCATTTAAGGATTGAGCAAAGCCGGGAAAAAGGGTGTTTACGCCGAGGAACTTTGCTTCTGAAGCATAAATGCCGTAGAGTCCGGGTTGGACCAGATAATTCAGCAGAGCATCCCCCCCTACTCTTTTTGCGAGGGTTTCAAAATCTTCGTCTTTTGAGAGGGGAAATTTTTGGAATAGACTGATGAGCAATCTGAGGGTTTCAAGTGTATTCAAGGGGAAAGTTCTGAACCTACCTTTCCGGAGGATAAATCTTTTGGAGGCCTTTTTATTGGCTGCCAATGGGCTTAAGCCAATTTCGGCACAGAGTTGTTCGAGGTGCTTTGACCAAACCACCGCATTGGCTGCGCTTTCCACCATTCCAAAGGCTCTTTGTTCTGAGTGGATAAGTCCCCCTGTTTTGCTAGAATCTGAAAACAGCGATACCTCAAACCCTGCTTTTTTGAGATGCCAGCCCAACAATAGACCTGAAATACCCACTCCAAGGATATGGATGCGTTTTCCTTTTTGTGGGATAGGTCCAATAAATCCTCTGATATCTCCTTGCATTGATGCAAAATTAGGCATGTTTGAGGTGAAATTCGCTTGACGCTTCAAATTAATACTGTTGGATCCTTTATTTTTGTTCTAATGAATGCTCAACTTACCAGATCCTTTTTTAAATTCATTCCTATTTGCTTAAGTATAATTACTATATTTATTGGAGTAGGTTGCAAAATAGCATTTCACAATCCTGAATTGCTTACCGTGAACCGGATAAAAATCCACAAACTATCATTTGAAGGCCTTCATTTGGGTTTTAATGCGGTGGTTGAAAATCCTAATAAGTATAAAATCCAAATTGATGAATTTGATGCGGAGGTGTATATTCAGGAGTATTATCTAGGTCGCATTAAGGCCGATTCCACTTGGGTACTTAAGAAATTTGGTACAACCGACATTCCCATGGTAATGAAAGTCAAATTTACCGGGTTGATGCTAAACTTAGCTAAAGTTTTGATGAATCCCACCTCGGGACAGCAAATGGAGATTCAATTGAAAGGCAGTTTAAAAGCAAAGGTAAAGGGCATCAGTCGCCGTATGGATATACAGCACCGTGAGGTGGTGGATATTTCAAAAATTCTGAATTAACGCCTACCACTTCGACACAAAAAAACCTGCTAAAGAGCAGGTTTTTTTGTGCTTTTGAATATTGTGAAAGCGGTTATGCTGTTACTTTTCCAGCATTCACCTGAGCAACCAAGGCCGAAAAAGCCTGAGGATGGTTCATGGCTAAATCTGCGAGCACTTTTCGGTTAAGCGCTACACCTGATTTTCCGAGCAATCCCATAAGGCGGGAATAGGAAAGACCATGCAGGCGTGCTGCAGCGTTAATTCTTTGAATCCAGAGGCCACGGAAATTGCGTTTTTTGGTTTTACGATCTCTGTAGGCAAAGGTTAGACCTTTTTCTACCTGGTTTTTCGCAACCGTCCAGACATTTTTCTTTCTCCCAAAATAACCTTTGGCGAGTTTAAGAACTTTTTTCCTTCTTCGGCGGGAGGCTACCGCATTGACTGATCTAGGCATTTTTTGATTTTGTTTTTTGGGGTGAGGTGGTTAAAACACTTAGAACCTGCCCCCGGGTGAAACAATTAACAACTGAAGGGAAAAGATTACACGATAAGCATGCGCTTGATCCTGTATTCGTCTGAAGCATTCACCAATGCATCATTGCCAAGGGCTCTTTTGCGTTTGGTTGTCTTCTTCGTCAGGATGTGACGCTTGAAAGCATGTTTCCTTTTCACCTTACCGGAACCGGTAATTTTAAACCGCTTACGGGCTCCGGAATTTGACTTCATTTTAGGCATATAGGTACACTTCTATTTAGATACAAATTATTTAACTGCTGGTGCTTTTGTTACCGGAGAGAGGAGAATATACATCCTTTTTCCTTCCAGTTTAGGCAACATTTCAACTTTAGCCAGATTTTCGAGCGCTACTGCAAACTCCAGCAATAGTTTCTCTCCTCTTTCTTTGTACACAATGGTTCTACCATAAAAGTGTACATAGGCTTTTACTTTATTTCCTTCTTTCAAGAACTTTTCAGCATGTTTGAGCTTGAAGTTAAAATCATGCTCATCGGTGTTAGGGCCAAATCGAATTTCTTTGACCACAACCACATGTTGCTTGCTCTTATTTTCCTTCTCTCTTTTCTTTTGCTCGTACTTGAACTTGGTATATTCCACAATTCGGCAAACCGGCGGTTGTGCATTCGGGGCAATTTCGACTAGGTCTTTCTTTTGCTCCGCTGCCATTTGCCGGGCTACCTCAAGCGAATAAACCCCGTTTTTGTCGTCGTCTTCTAATCCGACTATTCTGACCTCTTGAGCCTGAATATCTTCATTAATCCGATAAGGTTCTTCTTTTCTCCCTCTGTTTACGAGCGCCATGCAAATAATTTAATAGTTGAGCTCATTTCAGCTGTTCTCTTCATTTACCACTGGATTTTTAGACTGTTTTTCGGCATCCTGCACGAGTTGAATAAATTCATTAAGTTTCATGACGCCCAGATCTCCTTCCCGATGTTTTCGAACTGCAATCGTTTCATTTTCAACTTCTTTTTCCCCAATTACGAGCATAAAAGGAATTTTTGAAACTTCTGCATCTCGGATTTTCCGGCCAATTTTCTCACTCCGGTCGTCTATGAGGGTGCGAATATCGGAAAATTTCAGGGATTCTAAAACTTTTTTTGCATAATTGTTGAAACGGTCGCTTACCGGAAGCACGGTTACCTGCTCCGGCATCAGCCAAAGGGGGAAATTTCCGGCGGTATGTTCTAATAGAACCGCTATGAATCTTTCCAGAGAGCCGAAGGGCGCCCGGTGAATCATAACAGGGCGGTGCTTTTGATTATCGGCACCGGTGTATTCCAATTCAAATCTTTGTGGAAGGTTGTAGTCCACTTGTATGGTTCCGAGTTGCCACTTTCTTCCCAGGGCATCCTTAACCATAAAGTCCAGTTTAGGGCCGTAGAAAGCCGCCTCCCCATATTCTGTAACCGTAGGAAGTCCTTTCTCCAGGCATGCTTCCTGAATGGAGGCTTCGGCTTTGTCCCACAAATCATCAGCTCCGATATATTTCTCTCGGTTTTCCGGATCCCGAAGGGAGATTTGGGCATTAAAATCTTTAAATCCTAAAGTGTTGAATATTAACAAGACAATGTCAATCACTTTAAGAAATTCTTCTTTTACCTGATCCGGTCTGCAGAATATGTGGGCATCATCCTGGGTGAATCCCCTGACTCGAGTCAATCCATGCAATTCTCCACTTTGCTCATACCTATATACTGTTCCAAACTCCGCTAGTCGAAGGGGTAAATCCCGGTATGATCTGGGTTTTGTTTTATAAATCTCACAATGGTGAGGGCAATTCATGGGTTTTAGGAGAAACTCCTCTCCATCCTGAGGGGTGTGGATGGGTTGAAAAGAGTCTTTCCCGTACTTTTCATAATGGCCGGAGCATATGTACAGTTCTTTTTTTCCTATGTGGGGGGTAATAACCGGATCATAGCCATGTTCAATCTGAACAGAACGCAAAAATTTCTCCAGTCTTTCTCTTAGGGCAGTGCCTTTGGGAAGCCAGAGTGGCAGGCCCATTCCAACTTTTTCGGAGAAGGCAAACAATTCCAGTTCTTTCCCTAGTTTGCGATGATCTCTTTTCTTGGCTTCTTCCAGTTTTTCCAGATATTCTGTTAGCTCCTTTTGCTTTGGAAATGTGATGCCATAAATACGCGTAAGCATTTTTCGTTTTTCATCTCCTCGCCAATATGCAGCTGCAGTACTCAGTAATTTTACTGCTTTTATAACGGACGAATCCGGAATATGAGGCCCCCGACATAAATCGGTGAAGTTACCGGATTCGTAGAAAGTAATTTCTCCGTCCTGAAGACCCTCAATTAATTCTAGTTTATATTCGTCACCCTTGCGCGTGAAAAAATCTATTGCCTCTGCTTTTGAAACTTCTTTCCTGACGAATTTCTCTCCGGATTTGGCAAGTTCCATAAACTTAGCCTCAATTTTTTCAAACTCATCCTGAGAGAGGGCTTTATCCCCGAAGTCTACATCATAATAGAAGCCATTTTCGATTGGGGGGCCGATTCCAAATTTAACCCCTGGATACAAACTCTCAAGCGCCTCAGCTAAAATATGGGCAGAGGAATGCCAGAGCGTAGATTTTCCCTCCGGGTCATTCCAGGTCAGAAGTTGTAAGGTGGCGTTTTCATGTATGGGCCGATTCGATTCTACGACCACTCCATTAACTTTTGCGGACAGAACATTTCTGGCCAGACCTTCGCTAATGCTTAGGGCAACTTCATGGGCAGTAACGCCGGCTGTGTATTCCCGGATACTTCCATCCGGTAAAGTGATTTGTATCACAGGTGTATAGATTAAGGTGCAAAATTAGCAATATGATGTTGGCAGTGCAATAAGAAGCGGTGCAAATGTGTTAATTTTGTGAAAGACGATTTGTCCGGATATCTTGGAACGATTCAGAAACGGTTTATTTTTCATAATAAGACAGGCGGCATATGGAAGTTTATTTCTGTTTACACTCCTCTTATTGGCCTTATATACCCTCAGATTTCCGGTTATTCAAAATCGTCTCCTGCCCTATGTAAAATCCAACCTTGAAGCTTCATTAGGCACCCGGGTGGACATTGGGTCTGTTGAAATTGCCTTGTGGGATTATCTGATTATCCGGGATTTTGTGATGTATGATACCCGGGGTGAGAAATTTATTTCCGCCCGAAAGGTAAAATTGAGTTTGATAGATACCTCTATTCCCGGTTGGCTTGGTGCGGTGGGGAGTAAAAAATATCTTACCATTCGGGATATCGAGCTTGATGAAGGGTATTTTAACCTTTACCGTCGGACGGATGATTTAAAGTTAAATATGTTTTTTCTCTCCGGAAACAAGCCGGATACAACGGATAGTGAAATGCCTGATATCCGCATTCGTGCGGACCATATCCGCCTTTTTAACTCCAGCTTTAACTATATTGATTCAGCGAAAGGTCCGACCCGATTGCAAAATCGTGATTATTTAAATTTTATCCATTTAATGTTGGATAGTATTTATGGTGATATTTCATTTGAATTAAAGCCCAGAGGCGAAATGAAAGCTCACATTCGCAATTTATCCGCAAGGGATACCTGGTCCGGTTTTGCATTGGATACCTTTAAAACGCGATTCTCTTCCGGTTTATCGGTTCAGGATAAAGCGTATCAGGTTTATGACAAAGCGAAGGATTCGATGATTACCTATCAGTGTTATGAAGAGTTGCCATATGTTTACCTTGACCAGACCTATATCAAATCCATGGGGAGTCGGATAGATGCGGATTTGCGTTTGCCGGGGCAAACTTTGGGGGCATTATTTGACGACCAACTTCAAGAGGACTGGAAGGGTATATTTAGGCCGAGCCTGGTGGATTTTCGGTTTGTCAATAGTTTTTCCTCCTATAAATTGCCTTTTGCGGAACCCGTTTTATTTAGTGGCAAGGTGAGTGGAGAGGTGAATAATCTAAGAGGACAGGAGGTTCACCTCAAGTTAAAAGATTCAACCTATCTAGATGCCTCCATTCAATTTCACCATCTTGTAGAGGGTGGTGAAACAAGGATGGAGTTGGAGATTCCTGAAAGCAGGCTTATGGCGCGTGAGATTCAGGCTTTTATTCCAACAATACCCATACCCCTCTATTTCATGAATGCAACAGATATCCGAATGAAGGGTTCTTATTCGGGATTGTTTTCGGATTTTGTGGCTCGTTCTGAAATTTTAAGTCCGCATGGGGAGCTTGAAGTGGATTTGCATCTGGACTTAAAGCAGTCACCGATAATCTGGTCAGGTTCAGGCAAGGCTCAGTCGTTTGATTTGAATCAGATTTTAGGTAAAGAGGCGAATATTTCCTCCAATTTGAATTTTACTTCTGAATTTTCCGGGAAAGGAGATAATCTGAGCGATCTCACAGGTGAGGCGAAAATATATATGGTTCAGTCCGAGCTGAGTGGGTATTCCTTTGATTCTATCTGGTCCAGCCTAACTATTGTAGATGGCAAACTGACAGGACCATTGGACGTAAAGGATTCAGACCTTGGCAATCTTCATGTTCAGACAGCCATTGATTTTGGTAGTCCAATATTAAGTTATGATGTATTGGGAGATGTTCAGCGCATTAATCTTCAATCATTTGGTCTATCTGAACTTCCACTTTTTTTTAGTAGCGTTGTGAACTTACACATGGAGGGTGATAGTCTGGATGCACTCGAGGGTGTAGTTCGATTGTTTGAAACTCAAATTCACAAAAGGGGAATTGATACGCTAAAAATCAATCAGTTTTTAGCGCGTGCAGAAATTGATTCAACCAAAGGACGATTGATAAAAATTCGGACAGAGGCCTTGGATCTGGATTTGAACATGGATGTATCGTATCTCAAGGCAAGTAGCATCTTCAGCAGAGTGATAGAGGAGAGTGCTCTATTTTTTAAAAATAATGATAGTTTGACCCAGGCATATTATCAGGTACAGTTGAAAGATACAATTCCGACTCGCTTTAAAGCGGAGGCGAGTATTTATGAGATGAATGAAATGCTCGCTTTCTTTGAAACCGGAATATATATTGCGCCCAACACCACCTTGGCATTAGATTTAAAAACCGGTCATACAGATATTATTCGTTTTAGTCTGAATTCTCCCGAAATGCGTTATGAATCCTATCAAACTAAGGGGGTCAAGCTAGAAGGAAGTGTTTTTAAAGCAACAGGTTCCGGCGAGATTTTAGCCCAGGCAGATTTATTTGTTTCCGGATTTAAAGCTGGAGAAGATGTTTCCTTTCAAAACATTCGGTTTGAACCGGTTTGGTATAATGAGACCATTGATTTTGAGCTGGAAGCGAAGCAGGAAGCTTTTCAAAACAACATTCGAATATTTGGGAATAGTGTCTTTCAAAAAGGACAAATTAAGACCGTTATCGGGTCAAATAATTCTGCTTTGTTGCTAAATCAGGATAAATGGACCTTTCAGGGAAAAAATGAAGTAATATATTACAGCTCTACGGGCACGATTCAGTTAAATGATGTCCATCTAAAAGATAGCAGTCTTCAATCTGTGCACCTATATGGGGACATTTCCCGAGAACCAACCGAAGGTTTGATTATCAAAGCGGACAATGTTAAACTAACGACCCTAAATCAGTTGGCAGGGACGGGAACAGAGCTGGAGGGTAAATTGAATGCCCAGATCATGTTGAACGATTTATATGACGAACCCTATATGCAGGGATTTGCTTTCATAAAAGGATTTGGTTTTAGAGAATTTCAATATGGAGATATTGAAGCCAATGCGATTTGGAATCAGTCCTCCAAAACCTTGAGTCTGGATTGTGCGCTTCAAAGCGGGGGCAAAAAGCTACTTGCGATGACCGGACAATACAATACATTGGACACTGTTTCACCCATTAACTTTAAGTTGGCCTCCTATGACCTGCCCTTGCAACTTGCAGAGCCCTTCATGGACGGATTTGTATATGATGTTAAAGGGACCGTTGAGTTAAATGAATTTAATGCAAGAGGCACTTTCTCTAAACCCGTCATAACCGGTACAGGATACTTCAAAGATGTTTCCTTCATGGTAGATTACACCAAGACCCGATACAACTTTACAGGCAACATTCGATTTAATGATCGCAATATAAACTTTCTGGACATCAGACTGTTTGACGAGCGCTCGGTAAATAACAAGCAGAATTTTGCCTTGTTGACCGGGTATATTCACCATGATGGGTTTAGAGACTTCAAATTCAATGTGGAATTAGAGTCCATCCGGAATTTTATGGTGTTTAATACAAAAGAAGCGGATAACGATTTGTTTTATGGCAAAATGATTATTCGGGAGGGTATGGCCAGTATTGATGGGGATCTAAATACCATTCGATTAACCACCTTCGTTGAAACCGGTGCAGGGACTGTGTTAAATATCCCGTTGTTGGATTATACTGAAGGCAGTACGCTGGACTTTGTCGATTTCATCAGTGACCAAATAGAGGAGGAGGTAAAGGAAAAATTGGATTTAACCGGATTTGAATTGGTTATATCTGTGTCTGCTACACCGGATGCAACAGTCCGAATCATTTTTGATGACCGTACAGGTGAGATTATCGAAGCCCAGGGTAATGGAACAATTGATTTAAAAGTTACGCCTGAGGGAGAGTTTACCATGCGGGGGAGTTATGAAATAGAAAAGGGGGATTATCTGTTTACCCTTCAGAATGGGGCGTTTAATAAGCGATTTTTTATCGACAAAGGGGGAAGAATTGTGTGGACGGGTAGTCCATATGAGGCTCAATTGGATTTGAATGCCTATTATCTGGTCTATGCGAATATTGCCGATTTGATGGGCCCCACTGCATCTGCCTCGCGTGTCCCTGTTCGGGTTTTAATGAAAATGAATGGCTCCCTGCTAAGTCCTGAGATTGCATTAAATCTGGATGTTCAGAGTTTGAATGATCAATCGGCCGCGGAAGTCAGTTCTCGTATTAAAGCCATTACCTCTGATCCTCAGCAGTTAAATAACCAGGTGTTTTTCCTCTTGATGTCTTCAAGGTTTGCGCCCAATATGGGCGGAAATACTGCAGGAGGAGGATCCGGTGCAGGCGGTGTAACCTCTTCGGTTGCGGAGTTGGTATCTAACCAATTGAATTATTGGACCTCACAGGCGTTTGGGAATAATTTTAGTGCGAATATTTCTTCCAATCAATTCCAAAATGTAAATCTTGCCTTACAGGCCAAGCTATTCAATGATCGGGTTACAGTAGAAAGAAATGGAGCCATCACCAGTTCTGCCAATAGTGATGTGACTATTGGGAACATTAATGTGCAGCTGAAGTTATTACCACCCACTCGAAATCGGGAAGGGCGTCGCAAACGATTGCCCAATCCGGGGATGTTAGCGCTTGAAGCCTTCAATCGGGAACAATTTGGCTTTTCAGGTAATAATTCAGTATCTCGTGGTGGTGGGATTTTTTATCGAAAGGATTTTGACCGCCTGGGGGAATTGATATTTCCTTTCAAGCCCGGCATATCTGCTCCTCCTCCCCCACCCTCACAAACCACTATTGATCAGGACAGTATCAGATAGGTAGGGTGTTAAAAAAAACATCAGGAATTATTCACGGGCGAAGTTTCGATATTGTTATTGGTATTCAGTAACTTTGCATATGCATTTTTTTAAACTTCTACTGAGTTGCGTCTTGGGTTTATTCCTGACCCCTCTTTTTTCTCAACTTAGCCAGGATACTGTTTGGTATGATGAAGGCAGGAAATTTCCCAAGGAAATATTTTCCAAGGATGCTTCCGGAAATAAGCAGGGATATTATTGCAGTTTCTTTTCGAATGGTCGATTCGAAAAATGTGGCAGGTTTGAAAATAATGAAAGAGACAGCATTTGGGATTTTTTTGAGGAGGATGGTTGGTTGGCCCTGAAGGTTCAGTTTTCAAAGGGATTAAGAGATGGCAACGAGACGGAATATGATTTTAGGGGGAATCTCGTTTATCAGTGTCCCTGGAAGCTTGGTAAGAAACATGGAAAATGCTATTCGTATCATTCCAACGGCAAGATAGAATCTGAATTGCATTACATAGATGGTCTGGTTCAGGGAGAGGTCAATCGATATGATGCAGAGGGCAACAGAACTCAGGTTTCCAATTACAGGGACGAGGTAATGGATGGGATCTTTTTGAATTATTACCCGAATGGGCAGATCGAGACGAAAGGTTTTTATAAAATGGGGGAAAAGGATTCTATATGGGAGTTATACTATAAGAATGGGATTCTTAAATCCCGAGCGCTTTACAAAGAAGGTGAAGTATCAGGATCCATTACGGTTATGGACAGCCTTGGAAAGCGTGTACAAATGGTTACCTGGGAAAAGGGGGTTAGAAATGGGCCTTATGAAAAATACTTTGATACAGGTGAAGTGGCCGAATCCGGAACCTATTCTGACAATCAGTTAAATGGTGAGGTTAAAGAATATTATCCCGGGGGCGTCGTAAAAGCAAAAGTCCCTTTTGTATATGGTAAAATTACAGGGGTTCAAGAAATCTATGATAAGAAAGGTAACCTCATGGAAAAAAATACCTGGGAAAGCGGAATTAAAAATGGTCCTCATGCCATGTATTTTCCGAATGGAAAAATTGCAGAAGAGATTACCTATAACCTGGGCACTGAAGAAGGACCATTTACCCTATATTACGAGAATGGGAACAAAGCTCAAACCGGATTTTATCGTGCAGGCGAATTGCAACCTGATTTTCAGTTTTTTGATGAGTCCGGTGTTCTGTCTGCAACCGGTCAGGTATTGGGCGAGAAGCGACAAGGTCTCTGGAAATTTTATCATTCCAATGGTCAATTAAGTGCTGAGGGAGAATACAAAATTGGAGAGAGAACCGGGGCGTGGAAATTTTATGATGAAACAGGGAAAGAAATTCCTGAACCTCAGAAAAATACAGATAAATAAGGTTAACAATTGACCAATATATGTATCTTTGTTGGTAACATGCGTATCCAAATGATCTGTTGCCGGCTTTTGGCGGGATGTATTTTACTCTTCATGGCCTCTTTGGGAAAGGCACAAGATGCTACTATCCAAAGATTTATGGCAGTTGCAACCGGAACGGATGTGCTCTTAACCTGGGAGGTAAAATTACCGGTATCCGGCATAACGGAATATCGCATATTCAGGAAAATCAATCAGGAACAAAATTTTACCCAATTGTCCACCCAATCTTATCAGAATGGGAAAGCTCTTTATGAGTTTTGGGATAGAACCATTTTTAAGGATACGCCAAAGTGGATACAATATAGGTTAATGGTCGTTCGCGCCAATGGCTCAACAGCCACTCTGGATACTTATATCACAGTGAATCCAACCTCAGCTCAAAGAACATGGGGTAGTATAAAATCTATGTTCAAGTAGTGTTTAGGATAATTGGTTGGACATCGTGATATATTTTTTCCAACCGTACAAAAAAGCATACTTTAATTTCAGGATTCCAGGCGCACCAAGCGATAATTTTTCAGGTATTTATCCCTTCAAGTGGCTAATAATTAGGGCTTAACCTTTCACATAGGGGAAAGACAGATTTTTCCCATGCTGCTTGCTTATTTAGAATCTTTATAAAGTGGATAAAACAGGGGAAAAAAAGCAAAAAAAATCGATGTTGTTGTCTATAAGCTTGTTATTTTTGAGCAAAATTAATGGGCATTTTGAAGCATAATAGGCATGTTTGGAGACAACTACAAGCGAAAGTGACTTCGTCAATGTTTATGCTTTTGGTATTACCCGAATTTAATCCACTGGATTTGACCTTTCGTCAAATTCGATCTTACATGGATAAACCCGGGTTGGTGGATGGGCCTTTGGCTTCAGAGATTAATCAAGGAATTCCCACTGAATATGTCGGGATTTTGGGAATGAGTGTGGGAATAATTCTTTTTTTCATTTCGAGTGTGTATTTTCACCATCGAAAGAAACAAAAACAGGGATTGTAAGTGTTTAACAATAGGAAGTTAATTGACAATGAATCATAAATTAAAATCAGGAATTACGATGCGTTTTAGAACAATGGCCACAGGGGTCTTGTTGGGATTGCCTTTGTTGGCATCCGCTGCAGGATCAGAATCCGGAGGAGATTCTATGGATTTACTCATGACAGGATTAAAGATTCTGTTATTGATTACAGTTGTGCTCTCCCTGAATATCCTTCGAATGGTATTCGATCTCAGGGAATCAGATCCTCTGCGCAACATAAATTTTAATGAACTGAATGCTCGCATAATGGTCGGTTTCATATTTATCGGCCTTTGTCTTGCGCTGTATTTTTCTTTTCATTTCCAACCATTATATCTTCCTGAAGCAAGTTCAGAGCATGGGATGGAAATTGACAAGATGTTCAATTTGACTTTGCTTATCACCAGCATTGTGGTTATTATCACTCATTTGATTTTATTGTACTTCGTGTACAAATACAGATGGAGTGATAGCAGACGCGCCTTGTATTATCATGATAACAACAAAGTTGAACTCATGTGGACAGTTGCGCCGGCCATTGTTTTGACCGTACTCGTTTTAGATGGTACAAAAAACTGGAATGCGATCATGCAGCCTCCACCAGAGAATGCAGTTGAGATTGAATTGACCGGTAAACAATTCGCCTGGAATATTCGTTATGCAGGATCAGACAATCAATTTGGTAAAACCAATTTTAGAATGATTAGTGCTGAAAATGAATTAGGTTTTGACTGGGCAGATGAATCTGGCAAAGACGATGTTATGCCGGGTGAAATCTATATGCCAGTTAATAAGCCCATATTGTTGAAGATTCGTGCCCGTGATGTGTTGCATTCTGTCTACTTGCCTCATTTTAGAGTTAAAATGGATGCGGTTCCGGGAATGCCGACTCAATTTTGGTTTACACCTAACAAAACCACCAAGGAAATGCGCGTCAAACTGAACAATGAAAACTTCAATTATGAGTTAGCTTGTACAGAGGTTTGCGGAAGAGGGCATTTTTCTATGAAAAGAAACGTTGTGGTTGTGACAGAAGAGGAGTATCAAGAGTGGTTGCGTAAACAAAAGCCTTATTACAAAGCACCGGAATCAGATCTACCGGTTCAGGTAGCGATCGATAGCACAGGAACGGATTCTACCGCTATTCCGACCGAAACAGCCGAAAAAAGTGTTAGCAAAAAGGATAAGATTGCAGTTGCCGGCAAAATCAAAAAACAGGCAAATCAATTTCTCTCATTAAAGTAATTCACAATAATTCCTATAAAGTATGGCATCCGAAACGCTTGAGGTAAAGGAAATTCATTCCACTCATCCAGAAGCATTGCATGATTCTCACGAGCACCATGGGCATGATTCTCATGACGATGAGTTCGAGCTTCCTGAGGTAAATTTCATTAGGAAGTACATTTTTAGTACAGATCACAAGGTGATTGCCAAACAATTCCTGATTACCGGAATTCTTATGGCCGTGGTTGGGATCTTACTTTCTGTTCTGTTTCGTATTCAGCTAGCCTGGCCCGAGCACAACATGTCCTATCTCCGCCCATTACTCGGTAACTGGATTTCGGATACCGGTCAGATGGATCCGGAATTCTATCTGGCGATGGTTACCATGCATGGTACTATCATGGTGTTCTTCGTACTTACTGCTGGTCTTAGCGGAACCTTCTCCAATTTTCTTATTCCCCTTCAATTGGGTGCAAGAGATATGGCATCCGGTTTTATCAACATGTTGTCCTACTGGTTCTTTTTCCTGTCCACTGTCATCATGTTTGCATCGCTCTTTATTTCAACCGGTCCTGCCAGTGGTGGTTGGGTAATTTATCCGCCTCTTTCAGCTTTGCCACAAGCCATGTCCGGTTCAGGTCTTGGTATGACCATGTGGTTAACAAGTATGGCTTTGTTTATCGTGTCTTCTTTATTGGGTGCCTTAAATTACATCGCCACTGTATTGAACATGCGTACAAAGGGAATGTCCATGACACGCATGCCATTAACCATGTGGGCCTTCTTCCTGACAGCGGTTATCGGTACTCTATCATTCCCAGTTTTGTTTTCAGCTGCCCTCCTGCTTATCTTCGATCGTAGTTTTGGGACTAGCTTTTATCTCTCCGATATTTATATCGCCGGAAAAGCCTTGGAAAATAGTGGTGGTTCCCCTATCCTTTTCCAGCATTTGTTCTGGTTCCTAGGTCATCCTGAGGTATACATCGTGTTATTGCCTGCCTTGGGTATGACATCAGAAATTATCTCTACCAATTCCCGTAAGCCAATCTTTGGTTACAGAGCGATGGTCGGTTCCTTGTTAGGTATTGCCTTCTTGTCCTTCATTGTTTGGGCCCACCACATGTTTGTAACCGGAATGAATCCTTTCCTGGGAACCGTATTCATGTTGCTTACCCTTATTATTGCAGTGCCTTCTGCCGTTAAGACCTTTAATTACCTGGCCACATTATGGATGGGGAATATTCGTTTTACCAACGCGATGTTGTTTTCCATAGGATTGGTTTCTCTGTTCATTACAGGTGGTGTAACCGGTATATTTCTGGGCAATGCCGCATTGGATATTCCTCTACATGATACCTATTTTGTGACTGCTCACTTCCACCTTGTAATGGGATCTGCCTCTGCCTTTGGTTTCTTTGCAGGGGTGTATCACTGGTTTCCAAAAATGTTTGGTAGAATGATGAATGAGCGTTTGGGTTACATTCACTTTTGGATGACCTTCGCTGCGGTGTATTGTGTATTCTTCCCGATGCACTTTATGGGCATGGCTGGAGTTCCTCGTCGCTATTATGCAGCTTCAACTTTTGACTTTACACAAGGTTTTACAGATATGAATGCCTTCATTACCATATCTGCGATGTTAGGATTCCTTGGTCAGTTGATATTCTTATATAATTTCTTCTATAATATATTCAAAGGGAAGAAAGCGCCACAGAATCCATGGAATTCCAATACTTTGGAATGGACAACGCCTGTCAACGCCGGTCATGGAAACTGGGCAGGAGAGATTCCAGCGGTCTATAGATGGCCATATGATTACAGTAAGCCAGGTGTAAACAATGATTACCTGCCTCAGCATATTCCAGATGCGGCCATTTCAAAATGGGATGCCAATCCTGAAACAGCTTCGCTACTCTATGATGAGCAGGGTAATGAAATTAAAGATACCCCTGCCGCTCATCACTGATAATCTACCCGGGTGAATTCATCCACAAAATCGGCACTATATAATTATGAAACAAGGCTATTCCGACGCTTCGGAATAGCCTCTGTTTTTGTAATCTTTTTTCTGATTCTAGTTGGGGGGATTGTTCGTATGACGGGATCAGGAATGGGGTGTCCGGATTGGCCCAAATGTTTTGGATATTGGATCCCTCCAACCTCGATTGAACAGCTGCCAGTAGATTATAAAATTCAATTTAAAGTTGCCGGTAAAGAAATAGCAGATTTTTCGGCGATAAAAACCTGGATTGAATATATCAATCGTCTTATAGGAGCATTTACGGGGCTTATCATCTTGGTTTGTTTTGGATTGGCGATACCTCATCGAAAGAAATATCCGGGAATATTTTGGTATGCATTGTTGTGTCTGTTACTAGTAGCCCTGGTTGGATGGTTAGGGTCAAAAGTCGTCTCGACCAATCTAATGCCCGGCATGATAACCATTCACATGCTCGGAGCAGTGCTAGTGGCAACCGCGATGATTCTGGCAGTATCACATACCGAAAATCGAATTTTGAATCTCACAAAACAACAAGTCCCAACATTATTCCTGTTACGCAAAGTGTGGATGTTTTCGTTGGCTCTTGCCTTCATTCAATTGATTTTAGGGACACAGGTTAGAGAGGAAATTGATCATATTGCTCAAAAAATTGCAGGAAGAGAATTATGGATTGAAATGTTATCCTGGAAATTTTATGTTCACAGATCCCTCTCCCTACTTATTTTAGGCGTTGCTTTATGGATATATAAAATGTCAAAATTCTTGCAGAATCCGAGCCTTCTCCTTTGGTCTCGCCATCATTTAGTCTTAATTTTGTGTGCTGTTATTGCAGGCGTTGTTTTAGCTTATCTTAATATGCCGGCTATCGTTCAGCCTTTACATTTGTTAATAGGTGTTAGTGTGTGTTGCGTATTGGTGTATTTAGGGCGTATGTTGTATGCGCCGATGAAAGAACAAGAATAATATCATGAAACCGATGATTCAGGAGAGCAAAGATTTGATACGGTCGGGGGTGAACCTGAAAGACTACCTAAAAGGCTATTTAGCGCTTGCTAAATTGCGTTTATCCTCTTTAGTTGTATTTTCTGCTGCCACAGGGTATTGCACTGCTTCGCCTGCGCCCTGGAATTGGATAGCGTTATTATGGTTAAGTATCGGAGGAATTTTGATTACCGCCTCTGCGAATGGGTTTAATCAAATTTTTGAAAGAGAGCCTGATAAACTCATGTCGCGCACACAATTTCGTCCTTTACCAGTAGGTATTCTTACTGTTCGGGAGGCATTGATTTTTTGTTTAATCTCCGGTTTTTCGGGTTTAGCTATTTTGTTTTATTTTTTCAGCTTTCAAACCTTTTTGTTGGGGCTCGTTGCGCTACTTTCCTATGCATTTGTTTACACGCCTTTAAAGCGCATTACGCCCTTTGCTGTCGGGGTTGGGGCATTTCCCGGAGCTATCCCTCCCCTATTGGGTTTTGTTGCATTTTCAGATGAGGTGAATGCACAGGCCTGGTCTTTGTTTGCCGTGCAGTTTATATGGCAGTTTCCCCATTTTTGGGCTATCGCCTGGTTGCTCCATGAAGATTACAGTAAGGCCGGTTTTAAGATGTTGCCTTATGCCGGTGGTCGTCATAGTCAAAATGCAACAACAATCTTGTTTTATACAGCATTAATGATTCCCGTCAGTTTTTTGCCGATGCGATTTGGTCTGGGAGGGCCAATTTCGCTTGGAATTTTATTGGGTAGCGCCATAATGATGCTTTTTTGTGCATTTTTTCTTTATCGCTCATGTTCTGTTAAGGCTGCCAGATATTTGATGTTTGCATCGTTCATTTATCTGCCGGCAGTACAATTGGCATTGGTTTTTAATCCATTTTAACATGAATTCACCCGTTATGCAACAGGAAGATGATTTAAGAATCCACCCACAAAAAGTCGTGCTTTGGGTTGGAATGGTCAGTATTGTAATGGTATTTGCTGCGCTCAGCAGTGCATTAATTGTAAGACAAGGGGAAGGTAACTGGAATTTTTTCGAAATGCCATTGGCATTTTGGATTACTTCTGCACTTGTAATCCTTAGTTCAGGGACTATGTACTATGCTTTAAGGGCTGCCGAGAAGAAAAACTTATCCGCCACAGTGACAGGTTTGTGGATAACTGCGCTCTTGGGTGTTGCTTTTTTAGCCGGTCAGTTTATTGGATGGACTCAGCTGGCAGATGCCGGAATTTATTTCAGAGATAATCCTTCTAACTCCTTTCTCATTGTGCTTACCGGCCTGCATGGATTGCACTTGTTGGGTGGCCTAATTGCTGTGGTTACTGTGTTAGTGAAGTCAATTTTATTGCGCTACAAACCGGGTGAAATTTTGGGCCTGGAATTGTGTTCAACCTATTGGCATTTCATGGGTGCTTTGTGGATTTATCTTTTTTTATTTCTTTTGTACCATTATTAATCAAAAAATATGTCAGGATCATTAATCACGGGAATCCAGGATCATGCCTGGGCAGGCGGGAAAGAACCCATGAAAGCCAGTTATGGCAAGCTTATGATGTGGTTTTTTCTGGTATCTGATGCCTTCACCTTTTCAGGGCTACTCATTGTTTACGGCGCATTAAGATTTAGTAATCCATATTGGCCGGATCCGGATCGTGTGTTTAATGCTTTCCCGGGAATGGGACATGCAGATCTTCCTTTGATGTTTGTGTCTCTGATGACCTTTATTCTGATTATGAGTTCTGTCACGATGGTACTTGCTGTGGAGGCTGGTTCCCGTATGGATAGGTCTGCCGTAGAGAAGTGGTTATTGTGGACGATTCTGGGTGGAGCTATATTTCTAGGTTGCCAGGCTTGGGAATGGACGCACTTAATTGAGGATGGTACAACGATCTTTGGAAATTTATGGGGACCTGCTGCTGAAGATGGAAGTAGAACACCAGGGCCAGTGAATTTCGGTCAATTATTTTTCTTTATCACAGGATTTCACGGAACGCACGTTCTGTCTGGTGTTGTTTTAAATATCCTCATTTACAATCGTGTTAAAAACGGGGAAATGGATCGTACAGGTCATTACGAGATGGTTGAGAAAGTGGGGCTTTATTGGCACTTCGTAGATCTTGTTTGGGTATTTGTTTTTACTTTCTTTTACTTAGTCTGACCTGAAAAAATTAATAATATGGGACATCACGCTACTCCTGCAGGCGAAATCGCCAAGCCTAATACCAAATGGATTTGGAAAGTTTTCTGGATTCTTTTGGTTGTAACATCTGTTGAGGTAACACTTGCCTATGTTTGGCCGGAATCTCTATCCGTTATGCTGCTCAATGTAATATTTATTACCCTTACACTAGTTAAGGCTTTCTACATTGTCGCCGAGTTCATGCACCTCGGTCATGAAGTTAAAGCATTGGTATGGTCTATCACAATTCCGTTAATCTTTCTCATTTGGTTTGTTGTTGCCATGTTGATGGAAGGATCTTTCTGGTTAGAATGCCGTCAATTTTTCATACAATAGAGTAATTCCTTGAAAAAACTCATTTTATTTCTAACCCTGATATCTCCGATATTGGGGTTACTTTTTTATTATACCTCTTGTACGAATCAGTATAAGCGTCTGCCAATTTTTGGAGAGCGGGAATTATCGTCCACCGGCGATACAATATATCATACACTTCCGGCTTTTAGGTTTGTGAATCAAAATGGGGATACAGTTACCGATTTTGATACTGAAGGGAAATATATTGTGGGCGAGTACTTCTTTACCACCTGTCAAACCATTTGTCCAATCATGACAAGACATATGGCTACTGTTCAGAAGGCCTACGCGAATGATGAGAAGGTAATCTTGTTGTCTCATACGGTGGACCCTGAAACGGATTCTGTTCCGGTTTTAAAAGCCTATTCAGAATTACATGAAGCGATTCCAGGTAAGTGGCATTTTCTAACTGGAGAGAAGAAGGCATTATACGACCAGGCGCGTTATGGATATTTGATTTCTGCTTTACAAGGTGATGGAGGCCCCGAAGATTTTATTCATTCTGAAAAGCTTGTTCTTATTGATAAAGACAAGCGTATCCGGGGATTTTATGATGGAACGGATACAAAGGATGTGAAGCGGTTGATGGATGAGATTGAGGTTCTTAAATTTGAATACGGAGATAGGACAAAATAGAATGTTTTGGGGCGGATGGTTGTTATAGTATTATGGAACCTAAAAATCTTACACTCCCGATAACGATTATTTCTATTGCAGTGCCGCTTGTGGTGTTGGCATTGTTTTATCTGAAACCGCCTCAGGTTGAAGTTGGTTTTGATTTACATATTCTTCCGGCCTTTCATGCCGCTTTAAATTTTACTACTGCAGTCATGCTTCTGACCGGCTATGTTTTTATTCGCAGAGGTCAGCGTAAAGTCCATCAATATGCAATGATGACGGCATTTGTTTTGTCTTCCGTCTTTTTGATTTCATATGTGACTTATCATACATTCACCGAGCCGACGCGTTTCGGGGGAGAAGGGATATTGAAGGGGATTTATTATTTTATTTTGATTACACACATTATATTGGCGACCGCCGTTTTGCCAATGGTTTTGTTTTCCCTGACTTACGGTCTGCAGAGTCGGTTCGATAAGCACCGAAGGGTAGCCAAATGGACTTTTCCTATTTGGTTATATGTTGCAATATCTGGTGTTTTGGTTTATTTATTGATTTCGCCTTACTATGTTTATGCTTAACTTTTTATATAGCCATTGGATTATGTTTCGGATTGTGATTTTTGTTTTGGTTATTGGTTTTATGGCTCCGTCTTTACCGGCTCAGTGTCCTATGTGTAAGGCCTCAGTAGAATCGAATCTTGCGAAGGGGGAAACTAAAGGTGCTGGATTGAATAAGGGGATTCTTTTTTTGCTTGTGATCCCTTATCTGGCGGCAAGCGCTATTGGTTTTGCCTATTATCGCAATTATCGTCTTCGCAAGAAGCGTCAACTTGAACTTAATTCATTATGAATTTGGGTGTTAAGCCGCCTACGGCTTTTTCTGCTTTGGTGCAATGTAAGTGTCCGAGATGTAGGCAGGGTAGAATGTTTTCGACTGGGCCTTACAATATGAAGCGTTTTAGTGATATGCCGGAGGTTTGTGCACACTGTGGGTTCAAGTTTGAAATTGAACCTGGTTTTTTCTGGGGAGCGATGTATATAAGTTATGCTTTTTCAGTGGCAATAGCTGTGAATATTTCTTTGATTTTATGGTGGTATGCGGGTAACCCCGATTTATGGGTTTATGCGTTTGCTAATGGCGGTGTGATGCTTGCGTTGAGTCCGCTTATGCTCAGATATTCGAGGGTGCTTATGTTGTATTTATTTGGATCGGTTTCTTTTGATAGGAAGTATTTTGATAAATTTTAGGTTTGGGCGCTTAATCCCTTGTTTTCATTTCTAGTGACGGTCGGTTTATATATGTCGATTTAAATAAAATAGAATAGTAGCTTTAGCCGGCTAATTTCGTTTTAAATTATATTTCAAAAGCATTTGGCAAGGAAGGCTAGATTTTCAACCGCAGGGGGCGCGGAGGTACGCAAGGTTTTTCACCACAGGGAGCGTGGAGGTACGCAAGGTTTTTTAACCGCAGGGGGCGCGGAGGTACGCAAGGTTTTTAA
>CANHCC010000020.1 GCA_947459115.1 Bacteroidota bacterium
CAAATCATCGGGGCATTACATTCAATCTTTTTTAGCATTAATTTGATTTTTAAATTTTAGATTGAACAAGGAAATAAAAATGAGAGGATAGGTTGGGTAGTTTATTCCAGTTCTGTATCTTCATTTTCCTCAAGTTGAAAAGATTCTGCCATATTTCGAAATTTTCCTTTCATGATTTGAAAGTCGTTTTCCGAAAAGGCACTGAGATTCATGGCGAGATAATAATTATCTAATGGAATGTAGGCCCATGCAAACCAGATACCATTAAGAGAAGATACAGCCTCTACCCAGGCTACATTTCTCTCATCCATTGTTTTAAATAAGGCTGTATCTCTGAATGTTTGGAGACCTCCATATTTTTGCGTCATAATTTTTTCTATATACATAGATACAGAATCATTATTAGAGCAATTGGGGAGTTTTTTAGAAAAATATTCTATCCGGATATTTGAATTTCTGAGTGATAGCCCAACGGTATCTCTAAAGTAAGAGGTGATAAAGCCTTGTCGTTTTGGATTCATGTCTTTAAAGGCTTGTCCCCATGGAAGATTATCTATTCCCAACTCTGTCCATTCCGGATATTCACGAATTGAAAACCATTCTTCATCTACTTTATAAGTTTTTCGGTCAAATACTTCAGCAGATTCGCATCCCCCAATGCTCAATAAGAGCAAGACCGTTACAGACAGTATCGTCAGTTTGAGTTTCATGATTTTAACAAATGTTTTAGTAGATGGTGTCCGGCTTTTTGACATAATTCGTACACGCGTTCAAAATCTTTTGCGTCACCCCAATAGGGATCCGGTACTTCAACAAAATTCGGATCCGGGTCAAAAGAGGCGAACATGGCGAGGATTGCTTTATTGTTTTCAGGTGCTATTTTCTCAATGTCCTCAAGGTTTTTTTTGTCCATCGCAAGGATATAGTCAAATTCTAAGAAGTCATTCGGATGGAGCTGTCTTGCCCGGTGCGTAATGTCTATCCCTTTTGAAATGGCTTGTTTTCGCGTTCTGGGGTCAGCTTTTTCTCCAATATGGTTTGGGGAGGTGGCTGCCGAATCTATCTTGAATTGATGCGATAGATTATGTTGGTTCAGTATTTCCAGAAAAACCGCCTCCGCTACGGGAGACCGGCAGATATTGCCAAGACAAACAAATAGAATTGAGGTTTTTGATTCCATATAACTGTGAAATTGATAAATTGCCCTGTGATTACAAAAGAATGACACTCGAATTTGCGCGAAATTATTGTTTGTCTAAACCAGGCGTGACGGAGGAAATGCCTTTTGGGGATACTGTTTTAGTCTACAAGGTCATGGGAAAAATATTTGCGCTTATTCCCCTGGACACTCCCGAGTTACAAATGAATCTCAAGTGCGACCCTGAAGGGGCTGTTGACCTCAGGGCGGAATGGTCTTGTGTTTTGCCGGGATACCATATGAATAAGCGGCATTGGAACACGATTGTTGCCGATTACGCCCTTCCTGATCGCCTTTGGCTGTCATGGATCGACGATTCCTACCGTTTGGTGAGTCATTCTCTTTCCCGCAAATTGCAGGCAGAACTCTCCCAGCTCCCCCCGAGCGACGACTTGGTTTAGTTCGTCGCTTACCCCAAGCGGTTGCTCATCCTAATCCGGTAAGCAGCTTACCCCAAGCGAATTTTTAAAGGTAATTTCCGGAATTAGTAAGCAGATTCGATATAATTTGCGGTAGATTTTACCTCTTTCGTATGTATCAGACTATTTTATATCAGGTTGAAAATAATGCCTGCACTATTACCCTGAATCGTCCGGATCGTTTCAATGCCTTTAATGAGGAGTTAAGCCGGGAGTTTATGGATGCACTCAAATCCGCTGAAAAAGACAAGGCCGTTCGAGTCATTGTGATTACAGGTGCCGGTAAGGCGTTTTGTTCCGGGCAGGATTTAAAAGATATTGCCGGAAAAAAGCGGTCTTTATCCGAATCTATTGAAAAAAGGTATAATCCCATGATTCGTAAAATTACCGGTATCGAGAAGCCGGTGATTTGCAAACTAAATGGCATCGGGGCTGGTGCCGGTGCAAGTCTCGCGCTTGCTTGTGATATGATTATTGCGTCCGAAGAGGCTGCTCTGCTGGAGGCTTTCGTTAATATTGGCCTGGTTCTGGATTCCGGCTCCAGTTATTTCCTCCCCCGACTCGTGGGCAGGCAAAAGGCTTTTGAAATTGCAGCGCTTGGAGATAAGGTGACGGCAAAACAGGCCTTGACCCTCGGACTGGTGAATCAGGTTGTGCCTGCTTCTGAATTGGATGCCGCTACCGATGTTGTAGTGAGTCGTTTCGCCAATAGCGCAACTAAGGCTGTTGGATTGATCAAGCGAATGCTGAATCGTTCTTTTGAATCTTCCCTGGACCAAATGCTCGAGCAAGAGATGTATTGTCAGGAAATTGCCGGAAATAGCAAAGATTATCAAGAGGGGGTTGCTGCTTTTAATGAGAAGCGTAAGCCTCAGTTTACTGGCGAATAAGGTAGGGGTGTTGCATCCCTAACCTGCTTGGATAATTCCGATGCCGTTAAGATATCCATGGGGATACATGCAAGGATATTTTGCCTTTCAGGATAATTTCCCATTTTTCATCGTCCCTTTATTTTAATGGGGTCGTGTGAATTGATCCGGCATACAGGTGTGGTTACGGGATTTTGTGGCCGTCTGGATTTAACGGTAATGGCGGTTTTATGATCCAAATTGAATCGCCAAATACACAATACCGGCGGCCGCAAGAATGAAAAAAACTACGACCCCAAACACCACCATTCTTTCTTTGCGAATGCGTTTTCGATTGAGTTCCTCTTTTTTCTGCATAGGTTTCTTTTGAAATGAATATGACAAAATCTAAGCCTTAATGCCGGTGGGCACGCTCAGCCTAAGATTTCTTGTGTTGTTTTCTTTTCATAAATCGAATAATATAAAAATAATAAAATTAAATTAAGAAAGTAAAATTAAATTCTGTTTTTTTGATTTTTTCCGGATGCATTCTAATCAATCCCCTCTAAATTCAACGATACAATTTTTTAGAAATGTAAGTTTCGGGCAGAATTTCGATATTTTTATAAACGAATGGATAGGATTAAAGGTTGGTCGGAAATTTTTCCACAAAATTCATTTTTGAGGCAAACCAGGGCACAGCCGCTTCCCATTTTTGAGGGTTCGGCTCAGGTGTGGGTGAAGCGGGAAGATGAAAGCGGCTATGGCATCCCCGGAAATAAATTGCGGAAATATGCTTCTCTAATTCCGTGTTTAAAGTCAGCTAACATTCGGGAAGTTGCCCTGATTGGCGGTGCTTATTCCAACCATCTGGCTGCTCTTCCCCAACTCTTACATGAGACGGGCATTAATACCCATTTATTTTTGAGAGGAGAACCGACTTTGAAATCAGTAGGTAATCTCGCCTTAATTAGATTGTTGAATTTACCTGAGCGTTTGCATTGGGTTTCGAGGCAAGAGTGGCAAAAGGTTGAGCTGCTGGCAAGGGAATTTATGGTGGCGCATACAGATTATGCAGATCAATGCTTTTTAATACCTGAAGGCGCCTGTATGCCTGAAGCACTCAGAGGGGCGATGACGCTTGGTGCCGATATTCGAAGAAATGAATTGGAATTGGGTGTTTACTTTCAACAGGTTTGGATAGATTCCGGAACAGGTATGTCTGCTATTTCCGCCCTATTGGAAGATTATCCGCATCATCCGGATCGGCAATGGAACATTGTCCTGAATGCGGGTACCGAAGCGGAGTTTTTGGAGCAGTTTGAAAAGGTAAAATCATGGCATCTTGAGGCATTTCCCGGAATAAAGATATCTGCCCCTCGTTTTCGTTTGCATTTTCCCAATAGGGATCGTTTTGGAAAAATTACCAAAGAGGTTTTATTGACGGCTATAGAATTGGGCAGGACTTATGGCTTGCTGATGGATCCGGTTTATGGCGTTAAACTCTGGCAATGTATGCGCGATAATTTAAGATCTAATCCCACGGATGCCCATGTGTTGATGATACACAGTGGCGGTAACGGATTGTGGGGCAATATGGACGCTATCCAGCGTTTAATTGAACCCTGATTTTTTTAATCAAGGTTCACACGCCGGGAAGGTTCACTCTACATCCCTTTTCCGGCAAGCCATTGCCGGGAAATTTCATCCCCCAGAGAGGCTGCTTTCTGGAGGTAGGGAATGGCCTTATTCATATTTCCGGATTCTGCATAAGCCAAGCCTGCCATTCGGTAATTATCAGGTAAGGCCGCATTCAATTGCATGCATTTCTCAAACATGCCCACAGCAGATTCATATTCTTTGCGTTGAAAATAAATACTGCCGATATTATATAATGCCTCCTCCTGATTGGGATTAATTTCGATGGTTCGTTTTAGAATATCAAGTGCCTTATCAAAGTCTTGAATATCAAAATAAATGTTAGCCATATTATTCAATGCGCCGACATGATCCGGTTTTTGTTTGAGGGTAGCTTCAAACCAATACACCGAACTGTCATAATTTTTAGCCATATAATAGGAATTCGCCAAATTATAAAGCGCCTGAATATAATTCGGTTTGTTTTTTAGCGCATCGTGATAATATGGAATTGCTTTTTGAGGCTGATTGAGTTTGTCATATACAACTGCAATGTTATACAAAACATCCGGGTAACCTGGTCGATATTTGAGCGCTAAATTAAATTGCTCCAATGCCTCATTATACATTTGTTTACTATTGTAGGCTTCCCCTAAACCATGATATGCGACTGCAGAGGCAGGATATTTTTTAATTACATCTGTAAACATGGTAATGGTGTTCTCCCACACTTTGACTCTTTCCCTCGTCAATACGGATAGGAGCAGTGCAACACCAATTAATATAGAAAAGGCAAGGTTTTTCTTTTGGTTTTGTTCGGCAAAGTTTTGGATGAACCATGCAAGGATTAAAAAAGGGCCGATGGAGGCGAGATAAAAATATCGGTCTGCAACCATTGCATTTCCGACAGAAATAATTTGAGATACAGGTAACAAGATACCAAGGTACCATAAACCACCGGCAAGGATGCTGCGGTTTTGTCGAAATTTAAACCAAAGTAGACCGATAATTAAAAGGATAATAAAGGGCGCAACAATAAAGGGCAGTGGCCAGTTGACATTAAAATTAACCGGATATGGATAATACGCAGACAAGTTTATGGGGAGAATCATTTTTTGCAGGTAAAAAACATACCCATGCAAAGCTGTAATGACCCGATCATTAAATCCTAATTGAACATTGTCTATGGATAAAGCCCCGGCGTCAGATTGTGTTCGAATGGCAATGATCCCAAACAGGATTGAGGTTAGCCATAAGGGTAAGGAATGAATCAGATATTTTTTGCTTAACTTTTTATCGCGCATCCAGGCCCCCACAATTATCACTGCGGGAAACACAACCGCCATTCCTTTAGACAGGCAGGAAAGAATAAAAAATAAAAGGGTTAACCCTGACCAGGCCGGTGTTTGAGTGTTTTCCCATTTTATCCAGGAAATCCAGGCCAGAAAGAAGAAGAAAACATATAGCACATCTTTACGCTCTGAAATCCAGGCTACGGATTCTATATGTAAGGGATGAAGTGCAAAGAGGCCAGCAACAGTCAGGGAAAGAATTTCCTTTTTAGGAAAGAGATTGAACATGATCCATCCCAATAAGAGCGTATTGGTCAGATGCAATATAAGATTGACTGCAAAGAACCCGGCAGGATTATCTCCAAAAAGCCGATAATCCAGTGCAAGGGAAAGCATTGTGAGCGGATGATAATTACTGGCAATGGGGGTGGTCCAGAATTCTGAAAAGGCCCCTGTTTTAATTAAATCATTTCCTGTAACATAAATAGGATCGTCCCAATTGGTAAATTCATGATTGAAAACTGGGAAATACGCAATCAGGGTCAATAGAAGGATAAGGAGAAATCCCCATTGTAATTCTTTGGTGATGGTAGAAAAACCGGAAAGGCCGGATGTTTGAGCCCGGCCTTTCCCTGATTTATTTACTTTGTTTGATTTCATTGTTAAAGTTGAATGTTTTCGAGTATCTCTTCGGATACGCCCACAGAAGAGAAGCCGCCGTCATGCATTAGATTTTGCATGGTAACTTTCCTGGTTAAGTCTGAGAAAAGGGAGATGCAATAATCCGCACATTCGAGGGCTGAAGCATTTCCGAGAGGGGACATTTTATCGGCATAGGTTAACATTTTGTCAAAACCGGCAACGCCACTTCCCGCAGTGGTGGGGGTAGGGCTCTGGGAAATGGTGTTCACCCTTACTTTCGATTTTTTACCAAAATGATACCCAAAACTTCTGGCAATAGATTCAAGCAGCGCCTTCGCTTCTGCCATGTCATTATATTTGCCGAAAGTTCTTTGGGCCGCAATATAGGATAAGGCCACAATAGAACCCCATTCATTCATTAGGTCCATTTGATAAGCTTGTTGCATCACCTTATGAAAAGAGACGGCGGAAACATCATAGGTTTTTACAAGAAAATCATAATTCAGATCCGTATATGCCCTGCCTTTGCGGACATTAGGAGACATCCCAATGGAATGTAGGATGAAATCTACTTTGCCAAACTTTTGTGCTGCAGTTTCCAGGAGTGTTTTGATGTCCTCCATAGAGGTTGCATCCGCAGGTACAATTTCAGCATTAATTCGGGTGGCAAGTTCTTGGATTGCACCCATTCTCATTGCAACAGGGGCATTGGTTAACAAAATCTCTGCGCCTTCTTCATGCGCTCGCTCGGCTACTTTCCAAGCAATTGAACTTTCATCCAATGCGCCGAAGATTATACCTTTTTTTCCTTTTAAAAGTTGATTGGCCATATTAACAATTGCTAAGTTTGGGTTAAAATTAAGTATTCCCTTTGCATAAACCCAAGAGGGAGACATAAAAAAAGCCGGATGAACCGGCTTTTTTTATTTTTCTTCAAATTATCGGGCGATGAAATCGGCCGGTTAAAAGGAAGTAACATCATTATATCATGTGCCTGTCTTTTGAATGACACATGAAGGATGTTCTTAGGCATTCTTTGGCTTACGGCCTCTGCGCTTGGCTGGCTTTCCGGCTTTTGTAATTGCGGAAGGTTTAAAACCAGGCTTGCGGCCTCTTTTCTTTGGTGCATCTGCAGTGGTTGCAGCATCAGCAGAAGTTTCAGTCGTCGTTGCAGTAGCAGAAGCGGCTGGACGACCTTTACGACCTACACCTTTTTTTCCGGCTTTGCGACCTGGTTTACGTCCACGCTTGCCCGGAGTGGAAACAGGAGCCGAATCCCCAGAACCTACTGAAGCTGGAGCTGATGAGCTCTCCAACTGGCGCAACACATTGCGAATTTCATCAACAGTGGCTTGTGCCTGACTTAATTTGCCACGATAAATCTCGCGCAATTCAGCCATTTGGTTCTCAGATAAATTTAATTGCTTCATGATGTTTTATTTTGTTGTGTGACAATTATGCAACAAAGATACAATTAATTATTTAATTGAATAATTAAAGCGACTTGTTAGATTTGGATTTTGGTACCCCTATTTCGATAAACAGACAAGCCATTCGGAGAGGCTTTTCTTGTATTTTATCAATAGCTGTTATGGTTCCCGGAAATAGGTAAGCATTATAAATTCTAATTATTTGGCCATTGATAAATATGTTTATTATTGTCCCCGGAGGTCATTTTTTGAGGTTGAATCTGAATGAATATGTTTTTAATCCGAATTCATTGGATTTTATTTTAATGATTAATTCTGTTTACAAAGGGGTTCCTTGTGATCTTTCAGAAATGTCGAAGGCGCCGAAGGGACGAGTATTTATTCTTTTCATGGATTTTATTGTTAGAGATACTTAATAAACCTTCATCTCATGATCTTTCCTTAATTTTAAAACTTATGGGGAACTTAAGTTTTACTTGTTTGCGTTCTGAACAGTTAAGCGGTCGAAATATAGCAGAATATCTTGCATTATTTTACGAGGTTTTCGGATTTCGAAAGCAGGAGGGTTTATTTCAGCGGCAATTCTTACCCGAAAATTCGCCTGCGGGGTATCATAGTCTTATGCTGGAAGATGGCAAAATTCAGGCCTCTTATAGTGCTATTCCTTTAACCTTTATTTGTCAAAATCAGGAAGTTCAGGCTGCATTAGTAGTAGATGCGATTGTTCATCCCCGCTTTCAGGGTCAAGGGTATTTGGTTAGCATACTAGAGGCATTATATCAAAAGATGAAAGGCGATGGTTTTCACTTTCTCTATGGAATGCCCAATGCCCGATTTTATCCAATCATTACGCAGAAAATGGGCTGGAAGAGTATAGGTCAGATGCATTGGAGCATTTTATTTCCCGGGGGACCGCTACCGAAATTTAGAAATTCCTTCTATTGTTATCGTCCACAATCTTCTGCTTATATCGCCCATCGTTATTCAACTTCATTTGCGCGAAAGACAAAAAACGGTGTGTATTGGTTGGGCAAAAGTCCTGTTCCGGGATTGAAGGTGTTATTGGATTGGGAAACAAGGGCGCCATCTATTACTAGTTCTTTATTATTGGAAGTTCGGAAAAATGGACCGATATTATTTCCCTTTTTAGGCAAATCCGATTCAGGGATTCTAATACCGGATTTTCTTAAAGGTCATCGGACCCGGGTGGTTGCTTTCTCTTTGTCCGCTCTCGGTTCCGAATTGTTGGAACGCGAAGCTTTTTGGTTGACTTTGGGGGATTTTGATGTTGGCTGAACCTTGGGCAATTCGAGTTTATTCCCAAAATAACTCAGCGGCGATTCCATCTGCATGGAGTTTGCCATTTGAGGTTAATTTATAGTGAGATGTTGACTTCGTTAAATAACCCAGGGTTATAAATTTGTTTAGAATATCCTTTGTTCTGGATTCAAGACTGTGTCCGGAAATTTCTAAATATTCCTGAATAGAAATTCCTTCTGCCAGTCTTAATCGAGTCATAATCCATTCGTTGGTTTGATTTTGAATGGTCAGTTCTTCTATTTCGGCTTCCGGTAGTTGTTGTTTTTCCAGGAGGTTGGCAATATAGGATTTAATATCTGCTGAATTGGCTTTTCGAATTTTGTGTGAAAAAGAATGTGCAGCCGGCCCCAAGCCTAAATAGGGTTTTTGATACCAGTAGGACGAATTATGAATGGCTCTGTACCCCGGTCTTGCATAATTGCTGATTTCGTAAGCATCATATCCGTTTTGCATTGAAAATTCCTGAAGGATGAGAAATTGTTCTGTGATTTCCTGCTCATCGGGCCCAGGGTTTTTTCCTGTCTGAATATCTTTGTACAAGCGGGTGCGAGGTTCCACTGTAAGTGCATAAGCAGAAAAGTGGGGAGGAGAAGCTGTTTTGAGAAAGTCCAGGTTTTTCAACCAGCCTTGCATACCTGTAAGTGGAATGCCATAAATAAAATCCAGGGTGAATAATTCAAATCCACTGCCGCGAATCAGGTCCACCGCAGCAAGGGATTGTTGGGCATTGTGGACCCGGTGCATAAAGGATAAATCTTTCTGAATTACGGATTGTAACCCCAGGCTTAAACGATTGATACCTATATTTTTCCAGTGAGAGAGCAATTCTTTCGTCAGGTCATCCGGGTTTGCCTCGAGGGTAATTTCTGCTTCAGGTAGGATATTAAAATGTCTGTGTAAGGCAGTGAAAATTCGATCCAGGTCTTTGGCAGAAAGTAAACTGGGGGTGCCCCCGCCTAAATATATTGATTCGAGGTGGGTTTGGGGTTGGAAATAATTTTTCTGTAATTCTATTTCTTTGATTAGGGCATCTACAAAGGACTCCATCATGGATAAGCGTGTTGTGAAATAGAAATCACAATAGTTGCAGGCTTGTCTGCAAAAAGGAATATGAATGTAAATCCCTGCCACGGTGTAAAGATAGGCAAGAGGATGGTCTCATTGAAAAAGGAATGGTATCTGATCGAAATTCTGATTTTACAAATCGTACTTGTATAATCAGACGCCTCCTTTTGTATATTTGTACCCTTGTGTCAATCGTAGCAGTCATAGGAGATGGTAGTTGGGCTACCGCACTGGTAAAAATCCTGACCGATAATCATATTCAGGTGAACTGGTGGATGCGGGATAAGGACAATTTGGCCTTTATTCGTGAACACCACTTTAATGGAAAGTACTTGAGGTCTGCTCATTTACTTACCTCACACATACAGTTTTATCCGGATATACATAAGGCTTGTGCTGGTGCAGATGTCATTTTGTTTGCAATCCCTGCAGCGTTTTTACATGAAGCCATCGCGCCCTTAGATTCGGATGAGTTAAAAGGGAAGATTTTATTGTCCGCCATAAAAGGAATGGAGCCAGGAACAGATATGATTATTTCAGATTATCTGCTTCAAAGATTTACCTGTACTCCGGATCAAATTGCGGTGGTTGCCGGGCCCTGTCATGCAGAAGAGGTAGCGATGGAAAGAATTTCCTATCTGACGATATCCTCTGAAAGTGCAGCAACCGCCTCTATGATAGCCCCATTGTTGAAACGCCCGAATATTTATACGCATACCTTAAACGACATTGTAGGCGTAGAATATGCAGCCGTTTTGAAAAATATTTATGCCATAGCTGCCGGTATAGCCAATGGGATTGGTAGGGGCGATAACTTTAAGGCTGTGTTGATTTCCAACGCTTGTGCGGAAATGGAGCGGTTTTTGACCAAAGTTACGCCAGCTCAAAGAGTATTGACCCATTCTGTATATCTTGGAGATTTATTGGTAACAGCCTATAGCCAGCATAGCCGGAATCGGACATTTGGCAATATGGTCGGGCATGGGTACTCAGTTAGGTCGGCTCAGTTAGAGATGAATATGATTGCAGAAGGTTATTTCGCCGTGAAATCTATTCATCATCTGATTAAAAAATATGAAGTAGATATGCCCATATGTGAGGCGGTGTATATGATTCTATATGAGAAGATTTCTCCCATAATAGAATTTGAGATGTTGAAAGGAAAATTATCATGAGTTTACACATTGAAGCTGGCGAATCTGATATCGCCGAAGGAATTTTGTTGCCCGGAGATCCATTAAGGGCAAAGGGTATTGCGGATTATTTTTTGTCGGATGTTGTATGTTACAACAAAATTCGGGGAATGCTTGGTTTTACGGGAACCTGGAAGGGTAAGCGTGTTTCTGTTCAGGGAACCGGCATGGGAATGCCTTCTTTATCCATTTATGTTCATGAATTGATTCGTAACTACGGTGTTCAAAAGATGATTCGCGTAGGGACAGCCGGTGCCATTCAGGAAAATCTGGACTTACGAAGTGTCGTCATGGCTACCGGCGCTTCTACCGATTCGGCTATTAATAAATTGCGGTTTAAAGGGATGGACTTTGCTGCTATCCCTGATTTCGGGATGGCGAGAAAAGCAGCAGATTTAGCTGATGCCAGAGGAATGGCCCTTGTCCCGGGTAATGTTTTGGCTGCCGATTCATTTTATTCTGAAACGCTGATAGAGGACATGAAACGGTGGGCAGATTATGGCGTTTTGTGCGCTGAAATGGAATCTACAGAATTGTTTACCCTTGCTGCCAGGCATCGTCGCAAAGCCCTTACCCTGCTAACGGTCACAGATAATATCCCTAAAGGAGAACATCTGCCTGCTGCCGAAAGACAAAATGATTTCATTCGCGTGGCAGAACTTGCCCTGGATGTATTATTGGAATCCTAAGGGTTTTAGTTTCTGGATTGGAATTCCATGGTTTTTCATAAAATGAATATTGGCTAACTTTGTATTATGATACGATATTTTATAATTCTGCTTGCTTTTCTTTCTTGTATCCCCGCTGTTTCACTTGCTCAATCTTTTGGTGAAAGCATAACCGAGGAAGGGGCTATCACGGTTGAGGAAATGATTAAAGCCTCCGAAGGAAAGAAAAAGTTTACCTGTAAAGTCACCGGAACGGTCGTTTCCGTTTGTCAGAAGAAAGGCTGTTGGATGGAGCTCATGCGCCCGGATGGTAAAACCATTCGCGTAACATTTAAGGATTATGAGTTTTTTGTGCCAAAGGATATTTCCGGTAAGACAGTTGTCATGGAGGGGTTTGCATGGTTTAGAGAAACCAGTGTAGAAATGCTCAGACACTATGCTCAGGATGCCGGAAAATCTGAAGAAGAAATAAAAAAAATTACTAAACCCAATAAGGATCTTGCCTTTGAGGCGAAAGGTGTAATTGTAAAATGACCATGAAATCTATATTCCCCCTAATTGTTCTTTTCTTATTCGTTGCCTGTGGTGGTCCATCGAATTATGGCGTGACCGTAAATGAAGCTGAAGCCATTTCCGTGGATGAACTGGTGGCGCGTTATGCGAATGAAAAATCATTTTCAGCTACCGTATCAGGCAAGGTAGAGAATGCTTGTCATGGGGAGGGGTGCTGGTTAGAACTTCAGGCAGGCGATGGTTCTTTGGTAATGGTAACCTACAAAGACAAAGCCTTTCATTTGCCTACCGGCATTGAAGGTCGCGCGGTTGTCATGACGGGTAAGGCATTTATTGATTCTGTTTCGGTAGAAGCATTAAAGGCCGAGGCAAAGGAGACGGGTAAAAGTGAGGAAGAAATTCAGGCCATTACACAACCGGAGTACAAGCTTCAATTTGAAGCTGCCGGCCTGGTATTAAAAGAAAAATGAAAACCGGAATGCTTTTGCTGGCCATTGGTCTCATCACCGGAGGGGGGATATGGAAAGGTTTTTCTGAAAAGCCGGGAATGCGAGAAACGATGTTTCAGATGGAAGCCGAGGCTAAAGTTCTAAAAAAAGCGATTGAAAGTCGGCTTACCTTGCCGGTATTTTATGATAGCATTCCGGATATGCGACACACAATTCCTACCGACCCGGATGAGGTCACGGAGGGTTATAAGGTGATGGCAGAAGAGAATATTCGCTTACGAAAAGCGATATTTAAGGCAGGGAATCCCAAGCCTGTCTTTAATCGCTACATCACTTCCTGCGTCAAATGCCATGAATCCCATTGTCCGGGACCAATTAATCGAATCCTGAAACTAAAAGTGCAATAAAAAAATGCTCAGGTGACCTGAGCATTTTTATTATACCGCTTGGTGTAAGCCTTAGTTCTGAAGTGCTTTGTCTAGATATTTTTCAAGTTCATATACATTTCCGACTTTTTCAGATTTTCCCTGACGGTCAATGACAAAAACAGTCGGGATATAAGGATGGGGAAATTTGTCATTCAGGTAGGATTGATCTACCCCCGGGCCAAGAAAAATCTGAGGCCAGTCCATTTTGCGGTTAATAACTGTTCTTTCCCAGGCTTCCTGAGTTCTATCATGGGATAGGCTGATGAGTTTGACACCCTTGTCTTTGTAATTGTTGTAAACAGAGGTTAAATGAGGTAGAGAGGCCATACAAGGACCACACCAGGAGGCCCAAAAATCCAAGACCCAGACTTCTTTTTTGGGTTTTAGTGCTTCGTTTTTGATTTTTTCAACGGTTATGGAACGGTTGATAGTAAATTCTCCTTGTGCATGTGCAGAGGAGATAGCTGAAGCCAAAATCAGCAGAAGGGAGAATAATCGGAGTGCTTTCATAAGTGTTATTCAAAAGTAATTATTTATGTAATAACGAGCCAAAATGATTTTTATCGATAAATAATTTTGGGCAGTTCGCCCGAATGTGGCAAATTTGATACCGAAAATGTCGTTTATACTAAAAAAAAATATGAAGCACCTTGTAAATTTTTGCGTAACTCTACTGATAACAGGTACTTATGCCTTTGCTCAGTGTGACAAGTGTCCGTCGGATGCCTCCATGAAGCCTGATTATTGTTTTACAGATCCCGGATTTGAAGGGCGCTGTGCTCAATTTTCTTCGAATTCTGATCATTTCTTGTATTTCTCCGGGCCAAAGGTAAAAACACCTATGAAGGTCAAAATTCTTTCGGATTTTACCCAGACAACTTTGGCAGAGATTGCCAAGCCGCTGGATGGAATGGATTTGGCCTTTTTATTTGGGGCTATGCAACAATGGAAAACAGCGAAGTTGAATATTGGATTTACTGTTTTGCCGAGTGGTCTTGCATATAAAGTTATTCAAGAAGGAACCGGTAAGTTGCCCGAAAAAGGGAAAAAAGTCAAAGTTCATTATAAAGGATATTTAACGGATGGAACCAAATTTGACAGTTCCTTTGACCGTAATGATCCCATTGAAATTACATTGGGCGTTGGTCAGGTCATTAAAGGCTGGGATGAGGGCATAGGTTTATTCAGAGTTGGGTCTAAAGGTGTATTAAAAATTCCGGCAGATTTGGGTTACGGCTCTCGTGGCGTCGGATCAATTCCGGCCAATTCAATCTTGTTTTTTGATATCGAAGTAGTTAGCGCAGAATAAATTCAGCATCGTTCACACATTTTATCATGGTTCACACGACTTATCCCGTCCACATTCAATCTGTTGCACATTCCAGACTTTCGGAAACGGATTTCTCTGACATTCCTTTTGGTAAGAAATTCAGTGACCACATGTTGGTGGCAGATTTTCAGGATGGGAAATGGGGGGATATATACATCCAACCCTATGCCCCCGTGCCAATGAGTCTGGCTTTTTCCGGCCTTCATTATGGACAAAGTATATTTGAAGGGATGAAAGCCTATCGAACCGGAGAGGGCAATGCAGTTTTGTTTAGGCCTATGGATAATTTCAGGCGCCTAAATAGGTCAGCTCAAAGATTGTGTATGCCGGAAATTCCTGAGGCTTTGTTCATGGATGGCTTAAAAGCATTAATTCGGCTTGAAAAAGATTGGATTCCAACTTCCCCCGGTGCAGCTCTTTACATACGCCCGGTGTATTTTGCGACCGATGAGTTTTTAGGCGTTCGTGCATCGGACACCTATCGTTTTGCCGTTTTGCTGTGTCCGGTGGGGCCTTACTATACAGAACCGGTCAATATTTTGGTGATGAAAAAATATGTCCGGGCATTTGAAGGGGGAACTGGATCTGCAAAGGCAGCAGGGAATTATGCGGCTTCTATGCTGGCTACCCGGGAGGCAAACCAAGCAGGTTTTCACAATGTGCTTTGGATGGACGGAAAGACCAGGACGCTTGTAGAAGAATCCGGCGCCATGAATGTATTCTTCGTGATCGGAGATACCGTTGTAACCCCTCGATTAAGAGGAACAATTTTAGAAGGTGTGACCCGTGATAGTGTATTGCAGTTATGTCGTGAGAATGGCTATAAGGTAGAAGAAGGGGATGTTAGTGTGGATGAACTAGAAAAGGCTTTCCATAATGGGGAATTGAAAGATGCTTTTGGAACTGGGACAGCTGCTACGATTGCTCCTATCGCAAAAATTCAGCATGAGGACCTCGCCATGACCCTCCCGCCCGTGCAGGAGCGTAAAATCAGTAACTGGCTCTTACAAGAATTGAATGGCATTCGTACAGGTGAAAAAGCGGATCGGTTTGGCTGGATAGTTCCTGTTGAGTAGTGAAGAGGGGCGCAAGTAATATTGCAGAAGCAGGTTTCTTTATTACATTTCCGGATACATACATCCGAAAGCTTTTTTATGGAAACGGCAATTCTTGACAATCCTGGCCTGGTGCCAAAGTTTTACTTTTTTAAAGGTATGCACCTGTGGGGATAATCAAAAGACAAGGCATAAAAGGAACCGTCGTTTCCTACCTTGGAATATTGATTGGTTACCTGAATATGATGATTATTTTTCCGATGTTTCTGGAAAAAGATCAAATCGGGTTGATTTCAGTATTGATTGGCTCTGCTTCTTTAATTGCTGTGTTTAGTCAGTTAGGCATGAGCAATACCGTGATTCGGTTTTTCCCCAATTTTAGGGATGATGATCGAAATCATCGGGGGCTAATGGTTTGGATGCTGATAGTTCCTGCCTTGGGTTATTTGGTTTTTCTATTGCTTTGGTTGTTTTTTCGAGAAGCGATTCTCCAGCCATATGCCGAGCAATCTCCAATGTTTGTGGAACATGCGAACTGGTTGCTTCCGATGTCTCTGTTTATGATGTTTTCTCTGTTGTTGGAATCCTGGTCCAGTTTATTTCAAAGGATAACAACTCCTAGAATTATCCGGGAATTGGCCTTAAAGTTAATGGCCACCCTAGCGGTGGTTTTATATGGGAAAGGGTTGATTGATTTTTCGGTGTTTTTGATTTTGTTCGCCGCATCTTATGGTATAGGTACAGTTTTGTTATCCATTTATCTGTTTCAATTAGGACGATGGCATATTAAGCCAGACTGGGCATTTATGACGCCTCTGTTGCGAAGAGAGATGGCCGTTTATAGCTTCTTTATTATTTTGGGGGGTGTTGGTTCCAGTCTGATTACCCGCATAGATCAGATTATGCTAAGTGAGCTTGTGGGTTTGGAATCCGTGGCGATTTATACGATTGCCATGTCCATGGCGGTGGTGATTGAGATTCCGATGCGCGCCATGATGCAGATTAGTGCGCCCATTGTAGCAGAGGCCGTGGCTGCCGATGATCGGCAAACATTATTGTCTCTTTATCAGAAAAGTTCTATCACGCAACTCATTGCCGGGGGCTTGATTTTTGGTGGAGTTTGGATTAATGTTGAGAATATTTTTGCCATCATGCCTCAAGGACAGGCATTTCTAGCCGGGAAATATGTGATTTTTTGGATTGGATTAAGTAAATTATTTGACCTCGCCACCTCCATCAATGGAATCATAATTAATAACTCGAAATATTATCGGGTTAGTCTGTATTTGATGGCTGTTTTGGCTGTGCTCGCTATTGTTTCCAATCGGATTTTTATTCCGGATTATGGCGTGAATGGGGCTGCTTTTGCAACGGCTCTTTCCCTTTTCTTATACAATGCACTCATGCTCATTTTTGTATGGGTAAAATTTAGAATGCAGCCATTTCAATGGAATACATTTAAGTTGTTGATTGTGTTTTTATTTTCCTTGTGGGTGAATTCATTAATAACCGGATTGGAATACAATTGGCCTGTACTATCGGGTATGCCGGCTGTTTTGGTTGCCACTCTGCCGGTGCTGTTCGATTTAATCCTCCGTAGTGCCGTGTTTTTTCTCGTGTTCGGAGGCTTGTGTTGGGGGCTGAAAATATCACCGGATTTGAATGAAACGATTAAAAATTTGATAAACAGGGCTTTAAAAGTGTTAGGAATCTGACAGGTCTCACTCTTGCCCTTTCCGAAAATTTAGTATTTTTGACAAAAAATTAAGGATGAAGAAAATCCTCCCGATAGGAATTTTACTGGTTTTGCTTTCTGTATCTCAGATTTGGGCACAAAAAGGATTTAAAGTAGGCTTCAGTATGAGCCCTACAAATTCCTGGATGTTGAATCAGTCAGACATCGATACCATCGAAACGGTGTTTAAATATCAGACCACCTGGGGTATGCAGGGGGGAGCTACTGCCGGATACAATTTTAGCAATCGTTTCGGTTTGATGACCAATATTTTGTATTCCGTACAGGGACAAAGATTTACCCGAAATAATACCGGATTAGACAGAGAGGTAAAGAATAATATATTTCTTTATCAGATTAAAATGCCTGTAATGCTGAGATTTAGCACCAAGCCGGTAAAGAAAGTGGTATGGTCGGCTTATGGTGGGATTCAGCTTGCATATTTGACGAAAGCAAGATTTTATAATGATGATTATCGTTTTATTGCAGATAATCCAAATGTAAGATATCCCAAAACCAAGGATCTTTACAATGAATGGTATTGGAGTTTGGTGGGAGGTCTGGGTGCGGACATTCGTCTGACCAGACAGCTTTATCTTAATTTGAATGCCCGGGTAGAAAATGGCATCATGGACATTGAGAAGAAGAGTGCGCAATATTACGAGAGAGATTTGAATCGTTTGTTGATTCGAAATTATTATCCAACCAATCGCCCGGAAACAAGTTTGTTGGTATATGGGCTGAATGTAGGATTTACCTATCATTTTATCAAAAAGTAATTTATTCGAAGTTCATGGCACAACACCGCCTTCTGATCCTTTACACAGGCGGAACGATTGGCATGGTACAGGCGGCAGGGGATACTTCTCTGATTCCATTTGATTTTTCTAATCTGATTGGACAATTGCCCGAAATATCCCGATTTAGGTGCATCATTGATTATCATTCCTTTTCTCCCTTGTTGGATTCTTCTGATATGGATCCACAAAATTGGATGCAGATTGCCAAGGTGATTAAAGCGCGATATGATGCCTATGATAGCTTTATCGTATTGCATGGTTCAGATACCATGGCTTATACGGCCTCCGCTCTGTCCTTCATGTTAGAGGATTTGGGTAAGCCCGTCATACTTACAGGCGCCCAATTGCCCATAGGTGAAATTCGAACCGATGCAAAAGAAAATCTGATAACCTCAATTGAAATCGCTTCTTCTGCACCCCCTGGCTTGAAAGAAGTATGTATTTATTTTGACTATCAGCTTATGCGGGGCAATCGTACCCACAAAAAAAGTGTGCAGCGATTTGAGGCCTTTACCTCATCCAATTATCCTTTACTGGCAGAGGCCAGAACTTCCATACAATATTATCCTCAAAATTTCCTGGAGCAGGAGGATAAGGGATTGCGGGTGCAGGAGGCATTGTCTTCTGATATCGCTTTGCTCAAGTTCTTTCCCGGAATGAAACAGGAATTTGTGGCCTCGGTTCTACAAACCCCGGGTCTTAGAGGCGTTGTCCTGGAGAGCTTTGGTGCCGGTAATTTGCCGGTACGCCCTTGGTTGTTTGAATTATTTCAGGAGGCAAAATCTAAAGGGATTGTCATCCTGAATATTACTCAATGTGAGGAAGGGACAGTCGAAATGGGGAAATATGAGACCAGTCGTCACCTTGCAGGATTGGGTATTGTGAGTGGACGAGACATGACGACAGAGGCTGCTATTGGGAAGTTGTGCTGGTTGTGTGGGAAGTACTCAGATGTTGAAGAAATCCGTCGTATGGCAGGGGAAAATTTAAGAGGAGAGATGACGAATTAACTTCTCGCATAGACCCAATAGTGTTTGGTGCATTTTTATTTGGCGTAATTTTACCTTATGGCAATTTTAATATTCTTATATGGCTATTTCCTGATTATTGCCTTTCGGTATGGTCGGGGCTTGACCGAAAAAGCGTATCTCTTTTGGATAGGGATTTTCTTAGGACTAAGCCTGATGGGCTTATCCCCTTTTTTGTACGCAGGAGATGAAACAGCCTGGTGGTTGACCTTTGGATTAACCGCAGGATTAGGCCTGTATCAGGCATTATATATGATTCGATATCATTTCTTCCCGGCAAAAGTCGGATTGTTCATCAATTCGGTCATTATGCTAATTCTATTTTTAACAAGTTATCTTGCATAGCACTCATATGGTGGAAAAGATTAAACAAGAAGTTCAAAAGACGACAGTCAGTGTAAATATCAAACGAGAAGATGCGCTATTGTATCACAGCCGGCATCCAAGTGGAAAGATTGAGGTTAATCCAACAAAAAATGTTTCAACCCAAAGAGATTTATCTTTGGCTTATTCACCCGGTGTAGCAGAACCTTGTCTGGAAATAGCCGCAGACCCTCTTAAAGTATATGATTACACTATAAAAGGCAATCTGGTTGCTGTGTTAACGAATGGTACCGCTGTGCTTGGGCTGGGTAATATCGGTCCCGAGGCTTCGAAGCCTGTTATGGAAGGGAAAGCGGTATTGTTTAAGAAGTTTGCCGGAATCAATGTTTTTGACATAGAAATTAATGCAACAACGCCGGACGAGTTTGTTCAGATTGCCAAAGCCCTGGAGCCCACATTTGGGGGAATTAATCTTGAAGATATTAAAGCGCCGGAGTGTTTTGAAATTGAAAGGCGGTTAAGAGAAGAGATGAAAATTCCGGTCATGCATGATGATCAGCATGGAACGGCTATTATTTCGTCTGCTGCGCTGTTAAATGCCGTCTTGGTTGCAGGGAAAAAGATGGAGGAGATTCGGATTGTCGTGAGTGGGGCGGGAGCAGCAGCCATATCTTGTACGCGTTTGTACCTAAGCTTAGGGGTCAAGCGTGAAAATGTAGTAATGTTGGATATAAATGGCGTGTTGGATCAGGATAGAACCGATTTGGATGAAACCCGTCAGTTTTTTGCAACCCATCGAAAAGGCCTGAAAAATCTGAGAGACGCCTTGAAAGATGCGGATGTTTTTGTGGGGTTGTCTGCCGGTAACATTATGGATGCCGACATGGTACGCTCTATGGCAGATAATCCTATCATTTTTGCCATGGCCAATCCTAATCCTGAAATTCCATATGATGTAGCGATTGGTGCCAGGCCTGATGCTATTGTGGCTACAGGACGGTCTGATTTTCCAAATCAAGTTAATAATGTCCTTGGGTTCCCATTTATATTCAGAGGTGCTTTGGATGTGAGGGCAACGCAGATCAATGAAGAAATGAAAATTGCGGCGGTAAAGGCTTTGGCCGAACTTGCCAGAGAGGCGGTGCCTGAAGTTGTGAATCGGGCATATGCTTCTAAGAACTTGGTTTTCGGAAGGGAATATATCATTCCCAAACCCCTGGATCCAAGACTAATTACCGTGGTTTCTACCGCAGTTGCAAAAGCGGCAATGGATTCCGGTGTCGCACAAAAGCCTATTGAGGATTTTCATGCTTATGCAGAATCCCTCAAAGCCCTGTTGGGACAGGATGAGGGGATTATTCGGAATGTGATTCAGAAGGCTCGTAAAGACCCCAAACGGGTGATCTTTGCTGAGGCCGATACCTATAAAATTCTCAAAGCCGCAGAAATTGTAGTTTCAGAAAAAATCGCAGAGCCCATCTTATTAGGAAATCGGGAAAAAATTAATGCTCTTATTGAAGAGAATCATCTGGAATTGGGAAATGCCAGAATCATAGATGTGATGGAAGAAGAAGAACTTCGGCAAAAATATGCCGAAGTGTTGTGGCAGAAAAGAAAGCGAAAAGGTATTACACTACATGATGCCAATAAACGCATGCGAGATCGGAATTATTTTGGGGCAGTGATGCTGGAAAAAGGAGAGGCGGATGCGCTAATTTCCGGATTGACCAAAACCTATCCTAATACCATACGCCCGGCACTGGAAGTGATAGGGAAACAATCCAAGTTGGTCGCGGGTATGTATCTGGTTAATACCAAAAAAGGACCTTACTTCTTTGCGGATACAACCGTCAATAAAAATCCTTCTGCAGAGGAATTGGTAGAAATTGCTTCGTTGTCCATTGCAGCTGTCCGACAGTTTAATATTGAACCGAGAGTAGCATTTTTATCTTATTCTAATTTTGGGAGTAATTACGATGAAGAAACGGAGCGTCTTATAAAAGCCACCGCTCATTTACAACGATTGTATCCGGATTTAGCAATTGATGGAGAATTGCAGGCGAACATCGCATTGCGCCCGGATTTAATCGACGAGAATTATCCATTTAGCCAATTGGCCGGAAAGGGAGCTAATACCCTGATATTCCCGAACCTGATGTCTGGAAATATTTCCTATAAACTTATGATGGAATTAGGAGATGCGGAAGCAGTAGGTCCTGTTTTGCTTGGAATGAAAAAGCCGGTGCATGTGTTACAATTAGGTAGCTCTGTTCGGGAAATTGTCAATATGGTTGCTATTGCCGTTATGGATGCTCAGGCCAGAGCTCAGGAACAACAAATGATATGATAGCACATCTCGAAGGCAATATTTCAGAAATAGATCCCACTGCGGTCATTATAGATTGTCAGGGTGTCGGGTACCTGGTTAAAATCTCTTTATACACTTACGGCGCCATCCGTGAATTGCAGAAAGTAAAATTGTTTACGCATCTGCAAGTGCGGGAAGATGCGCATGTGTTATATGGGTTTTCAGAAGTGAGAGAGCGGAAGTTGTTTGAACATTTAATTAGTGTTTCCGGCGTTGGTGGAAATACCGCCTTAATGATGTTATCCTCTTTGTCCCCGGATGAAATTGCCCATGCCATTATGACCGCCAATGAAAAACTGTTACAAGGCATCAAGGGTATAGGGGGTAAAACAGCAGCCAGGATTATATTGGAATTAAAGGATAAAATAAAAGTCGATAAGTTGGCTGGAGATATGTCTCCAACAGGTCAATCGGCTCTGGCTTTATCGGCCTTCTCCGGCATGACCCAGAGAGAAGAGGCCTTAAGAGCCCTGGTCAATCTGGGCTTTCCAAAAGCTCAGATGGAGAAGAAACTCGACGATATTATTCGGGGGGCAGGAGAGACGATTACTGTGGAACAGTTGATACGACTGGCCTTGAAGGGGTAATACGAAAAGTTAATGCATCAGGAATTTGCCTGTTGAATTCTGATTGGGATTAATCACCTGAATGACATACAGGCCTTTGGGTAAATCGGATACCTCTAATGCGTAGGTGTCCTCTGTTGTTTTCTTTTGTAGGATAACCTCCCCGGTCATGTTTAAAATGTTAATCTCAGAAGCCGCTTCAGAGGCCTTTATCCCTGAAACAAATAATACATCCTGAGTGGGATTCGGCCAGATAAAAATCTGTTCAGACGGAGTGGAAAGATCGTCTATTCTATTGGTTAAAATTAAATAGTGTTCACAGGCCTCCTGAGGCCTGGTATTATATAGCCCTATTTCCGGGTCATAATAGCATCTTAACCAATAATAGGTCGGACAGGTAGGTCCGTCCTGTGTACAGAAATTTATGTCTGGCCACAAGTAACCTGACCCTAAGAAACCGATGCGTTCTATCATTCTTCCATTAAAGGCAAGAGAGGAAGTTGGGGCCTGACTAATTTGCCAATACTTTACAGAGTCTGTTTGTATGGTTAAATAGCCACTGCCTGTTACCGTATTAATCGTTTTTCCGCAGTTTTGCAGGGTGGTATCATATCCAACATCCCAGGTGTCACCAGGTTGAAGATTTAATACCGCATAGCGATATTCAATCCCATATTGGGAATCGTAATACCATACGGTATCCTGATGTGTTCTGAAGAAAAGAGGATGTCCCCAGCCCTGGGCAACTATATACAAGGTATTAATCTTATTGTCCTTTCCAATCCTTACCCAATAGTTGGTAATGGCCTGATAGGGTTTGTTCTGAATAATAGTGTCATATTCGTATTTTAATCGGTGAAACCCTATGTGGTTAACGATTTGAAACTCAAAATGCCAGGTGGCACCTGTTTTAAAAAATCCCTGAGCTTCTGCCTTATCAGCAAAAACAATCTGCAGGAGCAGAATGAAGGTCAGTTTAATCAGGCGGCAGTGTTTCATTTATCTTTGAATTTAAAAGTATATCAAATGTATGCTTTTACTTGGAGGAAATAAAGTATTAAAATATGTTTGGGATTACATGAGATTGAAATGCAATTAACTTAAATACGATGTCTCTTATTCTTCACGGACATATCAAATTATCTGCTTTTTATATTAAAAATGCTCCCGCAAACCGCAGGAGCATTTTTAATATAAGAATGTGTATTGCTTTTTTCAGAGCCTAAAATTTACTGCTTCACAAATCTTCCGACCTTCAGCAGGTTTTCACTGCTTAGTTGGATGAAATACACACCAGATGGAAGATCCTGTACAGGCAATTGAATAGTCGCATTCCCGAAAGCATTTCCGGAAAAGGATTTTAATTCTCTGCCCTCTGTACTCATCACTTTAATTTCATAATCGCCCTGTTGTAATTCTGGCAGATGAACCCAAATGCTGGTTTCTGTTGGATTAGGATATAAGGCCAGGAAGGTGGATTCTGTTGAGGTTTGCAATCCGGCAGGATTGGCAATATAAGTGGTGATAACATCCGTGGTGATGGCAGGATTGTAATCAAAATAAATGTCAGCATAATTCGGAATGGAATCTCCCGGAACCAGAGAAGTTTTAGGTTTCACCCGGTACTTTACAAAACCGCAGGAAGTAATGGGGTTGGTCATAGAATCCGGCAACATAATGTTGTCAAATCTGAATTCTCCATCACCCAGACCAGTGATTTGGAAACTCAGGGGATGACTATAGGCCACAATTTGCAAAGTACTTAAATCCAGATTTTGAGAAAGCGAATCCCGAATGATGACGGTTTGAGCCGAATCATTTCCGATATTCTGGAAATGAATGGTATAAGTCAGCCAGGGGTTTTGTGACAATTGGCTTGGGGTAAGCGTCGAACTGGATACTTCTTTATAATTGGGGTCGTATGGCCCTACGACCAGGCATTGATGGGCGTAAGTGTTGTCTGTTGGAGTAGTGTCATTGGTGACCGGCGTGAGATTGGCAGTCGAGAGAATGGTATCACCAATGATGGCAGAAGTGGGGACTGTATAGGAGACATGAACGGAGGTAATGGCCTGAGGCTGCAGGGGACCAAGATTCCAGGTATAGGTAGAGCCGGAAACTGAACTATGCGTTGGTGATGCAGATAAATAATTGATTAATGCATCTCCTGTAAAATTTAGTACCGCATTTTGCGTCGTGGTGCCAATGTTGGTACAGGTAATCATATATTGTAGTACAAATCCAGCTTTAGGTCTTGTAACTGCGGTTACATCCACCCTCAAGTCATTCACGCCTGGTGCCGGGTATAAGCCAAAATGTTTGGCTGTATCCACATTGCCCATTCCTGTGAAATTTGAGGTCTGGAATGTCGGGGTGCTCAGGGTGTGATATAAAGGTAGATTGGGGATGCTTACGGAGTAGTTGCCCGCAGCAGTAAACATATGATACACGCCATTATTATTTGAACTACTGACATAAGGGCCTGTATTTAACTGCATGATGGTATTGGGTACGCCTGTTTCGCCCGGGTTTAAGGATCCATCGTTATTGATATCCCTGAACACAGTTCCTGTGATAATATTGGCATGGTCTGCCAGGCGGCAGAGGAAGCCGGAGCCACTGCTGAAATTCACAGTGGAATTGCCAATTGTCATGTTGCCACTGCCAATACCGCACATATAAACATCATCAGGCGCAGACCAGATAATGCCTTTTCCATAGGTCAGATTGGTGCTGTTTGCCTGGACTACCCATTGTACAACACCGGCAGAGTCAAGCTTGGCAGTGTAGGCCATTCCGTTTCCCCCGCCGTTTACATTCACCCCGCCAAAATTAAAAGCGGACTGGAACGAGCCGGTAAGGAATAAATTCCCCGCAGGGTCGCATGCGAGATCATAGCCTTGATCGGAGCCGGTGCTTCCGAAATTGCGAGCCCAGCAATATTGTCCGGCTGCATTCATTTTGACGAGCAAGATATCGTCATTGGGGCCTGAGTTGGTAAGGGTAATGGGGCCCAATGTGATTTGTGTGTCAAAATTGCCTGTAAAGTAAATGTTGCCGGAAGCATCGGTGCAGAGCCCATAGATTTCTCCGTTGAAGTCGGAGGTCGTATGCCAGACATAATTTCCCGTATTGTCATATTTTACCACAAAATGGGTGGAGGGTGACATACTCACAGGAGTGGTGCCAAAATTGGTATTTGAGGATGTCGCAAATCCTCCGATGTAGGCATTTCCTAAAGCATCGATATTCATGGTCCACATCGTTTCGATATTGGATCCTGTGATTTTTTGGCTCCATAGGGCAGATCCTGTGTTGTTCAGTTTTAGCAGAAAGACATCCATTCCGCCACCCGCAAGGGCCGTAGAGCCAAAGGTGAAATTCGAAGTAAAGGTTCCGGAGAAGAAGATGTTTCCGGACGCATCCGCCTGAACCGCCAGACCGACATCATTTCCGGTACTGCCTCCTCTTTCGGCAAATACAATTTGTCCATTGATGGCGCTTAATTTTACCAGAAAGGCGTCTGTCCCACCTGCTGAGGTCAGGGTATATGCTCCTGCATTTAGGGTGCCTGAAAATTGACCTGTGATCCAGATATTTCCTTGATGATCAAAAGTGAGTTTGTTTCCGAAGTCTCCCATCGTACCTCCAAAAACAGTTGCCCACATCAAAGCGCCGTTGGGGGAATATTTTGTAACTATCACATCTTGTAAGCCTGCTGCCGTAAAGGTATAAGGCCCTAGATTGACGGTGCCAACAATCTGATAACAGTTAAAGGTATTGCCGAAATTGTCTATGCTGACATGTATCCCGGAACCAGGGGAGTCAACTGTCCAATCCACTGCTTGAGACCTAAGATCAGAAAACCAGCTCATTAGCAGTATAAGCGCAAGTAAGGTAGGGGAAGAAATTGGACGCATTCGATTTGATAAAATTATTTAAGGAACAAAGTCCAAATAACAGAATATCCGTTTGATCATCCAGGGTTTATCAAGATAAGATGGTTCAATGGTTGAAATGAGGATTTAGA
>CANHCC010000021.1 GCA_947459115.1 Bacteroidota bacterium
TAACACCATGACTGCGGCTCAATTTAATTTTCAAAGGGGGGATGATCCTGCCTATGGAGATGTGGTCATCAATGAGTTGATAGGGGATGTAAGTCCGGTTGTTGGACTGCCCCAGGTGGAATGGATTGAATTGTATAATCGCTCCACCAAAACCTTTAATCTTCAGGATTGGAACGTTCATTCACAATCAGGCATAGGAACCCCTACCATATTAACTCTCCCTGCTTTTACCCTCGCACCTGACACCTATGTGGTGGTATGTGCCATTTCAGGAAAAGATTCTTTTAATGGGTGGCAAATTCAGGTGATTAATCCCTCCGCCTTTAATACCAATTTCTTGACTTCTACCGGAAGATTAATTTCTTTATTTGATTCCACCGGTGTTCTTGTGGATTCAGTGAATTATTTGAGTTCATGGTATAATAGTTCAACTAAAGCTAATGGGGGATGGACTTTGGAAAAAATCAATCCTTTTGATACCTGTGCTTCTCCTGCATCAAATTGGTCAGCTTCTATGGATCCATCGGGTGGGACACCGGGTGCAAAGAATAGCATCTGGTCCACTTCAATTTCCCCTCCAACTCCAAGCATCGCCTCCCTTGTTATTCAGGATTCCGTTACTTTGAATGTCTGCTTTTCTGTAAAAATGGATCCCAATTCAGTTTCTTCCACTTTGAATTATTCTGTATCCGGTAATCTGGGAATTCAAAATGTTCAAGTTTTAAATGCAGATTTTTCTTGTGTTCAGATATCATTGGTTAATCCCATTCAAAAGGATATCCTTTATACATTATCTATATCCGGCGTTCAAAATTGTTATTTGTCCGGAGGGGTTAATCTTCAAAATAATTTTATTGAAAATAGCCCGCCAAAAAGAAATGAAGTCGTAATCAACGAAATTTTTGGGGACCCATCGCCTCAAATAGGATTGCCGGCTGCTGAGTTTGTGGAGATTCTCAATCGTAGCAATCGTGCATTGAATCTTCAGGGCTGGACGCTCCAGGAAGGAAGTTCCAGTCCCACTGCCCTCCCCGGTCTTGTGCTTCTTCCCAATGAATATTTAATATTATGTCCTATTAATAATTATTGGGACTTTGCACCCTATGGCAATACAGTAGGTCTGAATGCACTTTCCTTAACCAATGCTGGTGAAACCCTTACTTTGCTGGATAGTAGCGGTAATGTGATAGATCTTGTTGCCTATTCTGATGCCTGGTATGGCGATGCAGTGAAGGATGATGGTGGCTGGACGCTTGAACGAATTGATAGAAATGATACTTGTTCTACCTTCAGAAACTGGACTGCAAGCATTGCAAGCATTGGCGGAACCCCGGGAAGTCTGAATAGCGTGGATGGAACGGTGATCGACACCGTAGCACCGGCTTTGTTTTCTGTCTCCAGCTTGACGGCAGATACCATTCTGGTTTGTTTTGATGAACCCATATCTCAAAGTTTTATTGGCAATCCATTATTTTATGCCATTCAAAACAATGATTTGATTATTACCTCTGTGACACCTCAAGCCCCAACATTTGATTGTGTGAAAATTGGTTTTGCTTTTCCAATGACGGTAGGGCAATTATATCAATTAAATGTTTCAGGACTTGAAGATTGTAAAGGGAATTCCCTTACAACAACTATTTCAAAGTCTTTTATCATTAATCCTGTGATGCAGAGGGCGGATCTTGTGATAAATGAGATATTCGCAGATCCTACACCGGCAATAGGTTTGCCTCAAACGCAGTTCGCGGAAATATATAACCGCAGTGATAAAACATTTGATGTTTCCGGAATGATTTTTAACGGTCGGTCCGTGGGTCAGGGAATTATTAAGCCCGGTGAATATCTCTTAATGGTGAACGCCGATAATGCAGGGGATTATAGCTCTTTCGGGAATGTGGTGTCCGTACCTTCATTATCCTCCTTTACCCAATCCGCTTACACCATGAGTTTGAAAACAGTAAATGATGATATCATAGATGAAGTGCGTTACACGCGGGATTGGTATAAAGATGGCGTTAAACAAAATGGTGGTTGGACACTTGAAAGAATTAATCCCAATGATACCTGTGCCACCTTCTCCAATTGGCGTGCTGCTGTTGATTCGACTGGCGGAACCCCGGGTCGCGTAAACAGCGTGGTGGATTCTACCCCGGATACCTTCGGTCCGAAAATATTGGATATAGCTGTTTCCGGGTTAGATACTGTCTATGTGTACTTTGACGAAACCTTGAATGGGGTAGTGGCTTCTGATTCTTCTCTCTATCAGGTGAAGGAATTGACCTCAGGAGTAATTATTCCTGTGTTAGAGGCAATAGCCCTATCTCCGGAATTTGGAACCGTCAAGTTGACTCTCGGAGGGCTGATGCAATTGGCTTCCTCTTATGAATTGACCATAACAGGTCTGGCGGATTGTAAAGGAAATACTTCTAATCCGATAGATACTTTTGTTGTTGGAGATGTCGCTCAACCCAATGAAGTGGTTATCACAGAAATTTATACGGATGTTACGCCTGTGGTAGGGTTGCCGGCTATAAAGTTTCTGGAAATATATAATCGTTCGACTAAGCCATTTGACATGTCAGGTTGGAGCATTCGCAAAATCAATAGTTCCGGAGCATTTAGTTCTACCTATAGCTTTGATTTGCCCAGGGTATTATTACCTGGTCAATATTTGGTCTTATGTCCAACCTCCGGTTTGCCTCAATACGAAGCCATTGTTTCGAATGTGATGGGAGCAGGATCATTATCTTTCAACATCTCAAGTGATCACATCGCCCTGGTGGATGCTGAAGGTGTCATTCTGGATCGTGTATCTTATTCAGATGCCTGGTATAGAGATAATTTGAAGAAGGAAGGGGGCTGGAGTCTCGAGAAGATAGATGTTAATTATATCTGTGCCAATGATCTGAATTGGAAGGCTTCCAATGATCCTGCAGGCGGAACTCCGGGCCGGTTGAATTCTAACTCTGGGGTTTTCTCTGATTTAGAAATACCACAATTGGTGAATGCTTATCTTGTCTCTCGGGATACCATTGCCCTGGTGTTCAATGAATCAATGGATTATTTAACTTCTTTAGATCCTTCGAATTATTTTGTGGATGGCGGAATTGGTCAGCCTCAAAATGTAATTTATCCTAATCAGGCTGTTTACCAATATGATGTAGTGTATTTGGTTACTTCCACGTCTATGGATTCCAATAAAATTTATACGGTGACTATGGTCAATTTAAAAGATTGTCCGGGTAATACCATTGTTAATGCCATTGCCACTCAGGTTGCGATACCCGTTACCCCGGGTGTTAAAGATGTGCTCATCAACGAAATTTTGTTTAACCCCTATACAGGCAGGAATCGGTTTGTTGAAATCTATAATAACTCAGATAAGATTGTTGATTTGAGTAAAATGTATCTTGCCGAAGTTGTGTCTGGCATTGATTCGATTCAAGGTACAAAGCTTTTAAGCGCTACGCCTCGGTTGTTCTTTCCCAAAACTTACTTATGTCTTACGCCCAATGTAAAAGATCAGTTGGATGTATATCAACCCAGCGAAAATGCTCGTTTCCTGGAGATTCCTTCTATCCCTGCTTATAACAGCACCAAAGATGAAGTACTGCTGATTTATGCAGATGGATTGGTCTCACCGGTTACCTCTACCACCCCGCTTGTTCGGTTGGATCAATTATATTACGAAGAGGCCTATCATTTTCCGGATTTGGTTTCAAAAAAAGGTGTATCACTGGAAAGAATCAATTTTGAAGGTGATACACAAAATAAAGATTTGTGGCATTCTGCTGCTAGCACCGTTAATTACGCTACACCCGGATATGAAAACTCTCAACAGTTGAGACCTCAGTCCAGTGGAACCGTTTCTGTTTTTCCTGAAACATTTTCCCCGGATGGGGATGGCTTTGAAGATATTTTGTCTATCAATTACAAGTTCACGATTTCAGGTCTGAATGCCAGAATTAATATTTACGATGCCATCGGCAACCGGGTGAAAGTCCTTCGTCCCAATTTCTTGTTGGAAACCGAAGAAGGTTTTGTCGCCTGGGATGGAACCAACGATAATGGCAATAAAGCACCTGTTGGGGTTTACCTGGTCGTATTTGAAGTTGTTCAGCCCTCTAATGGCAATAGAGAAGTTTATAAGGTGCCATGTGTTTTAGCAACCAAGCTAAACTAGTTCTTTATTTCCTCGCTTTGATAATTTGTATCTTTGCAAGATGAAAGTGGCCTTTCATACCTTGGGCTGTAAGCTGAATTTTTCGGAGTCTTCTGCATTGAATCGTCAGTTGGAGGAGAATGGTTTTGTATCCGTAGCGTTTCAGGAAACACCAGATGTTTTTGTGGTCAATACCTGCTCCGTAACGGAGAATGCAGATAAGAAATGTAAAAAGCTGGTGTCTCAGGCTAAGCGTATCAATCCGGATGCTTATATCGCCATCATTGGTTGTTACGCTCAGTTAAAACCTCAGGAGATTGCCAACATCCCCGGCGTGAATGTGGTGCTTGGGGCTGCGGATAAATTCAGATTGCCGGAAGTTTTAAAAGAACTTACCCATACACATACAACTCTGGTAAAAAATACGCCAATCAAAGAGGTTAATGCTTTTCATCAGGCTTGGTCTGCCGGAGATAGAACCCGTTCTTTTCTCAAGGTTCAGGATGGGTGCGATTATAAATGTACTTTTTGTACCATTCCGCTCGCAAGAGGCAGCAGTCGCAGTGATAGCATTCAAAATGTATTAAAGAATGCGCGACAGATTGCGGATCAGGGCATACAAGAAATTGTGCTGACCGGCGTAAATCTTGGGGATTTTGGAAAGGGTGGGGAAGAGGATTTCTTTGATCTGGTAAGGGCTTTGGATGCCCAGGCTGCTGTTCCCAGAATCCGGATTTCATCTATTGAACCCAACCTGTTACACAATGATATCATTGACTTTGTAGCGGGGAGTAACATTTTTATGCCTCATTTTCATATTCCGCTTCAAAGCGGTAATAATGAAATGCTGTCAGCAATGAAACGAAGATATAAGCGGGAGCTTTATGCAGATCGGGTGGCCCACATTCGCTCTGTTATGCCGCATGCTTCTATTGGCGTGGATGTAATTACCGGATTTCCCGGAGAGTCGGAGGTTCATTTTCAGGACACCTGGCATTTTCTGGAAGATTTGGCAGTTTCCTATTTTCATGTGTTCACTTATTCTGAAAGAGAAAATACGCTTGCGGCAAGCCTGCCAAATCCTGTTCCGGTGCAGATACGCCAGGAAAGAACCCGGCGCCTCATTTCTCTGTCGGATAAGAAGAAATTGGCATTTTACCTTTCCTTCGCGCATCAAGAAAAATCTGTATTGTTTGAATCTGAAGACGATAACGGCAAAATGTCTGGTTTTACAGATAATTATATTCGGGTTGAAATTCCCTATTCACCGGAATTAGTGAATACAATTATTCCTGTCAGATTAGAAAGTCTGACATCCGAAGGTGTTATGTCTGCCAAAGTAATGGCCTATACTCAGCCGGGCTTGGTGTAAGCCCCGGCTTGCACCAAGCAGATGAGGATAAACCCATAATAAAAAAGCCCGTCTAAAACGGGCTTTTTTATTGGTAAGATTGAATATCAATTCCGATACATGACCTGCTTAATGGCCTCAATTGTTCTTTGTTTGTTCGGCAAATACGCCTGAATTAACGTAGGCGCATAAGGAAGCGGAACATCCATACTGTTCACACGAATCACCGGTGCATCGAGATAATCAAATGCACGCTTCTGAATCATGTAGGCTAATTCCCCACTCATACTTGCTAATGGCCAGGATTCTTCGACGACTACGGCACGATTGGTCTTTTTGACAGATTCAATCAGGGTATCATAATCAATTGGACGAAGAGACATCAGGTCAATCATCTCACAACTAATCCCTTCTTTCTCTAATTCAATACAAGCATCCATGGCAACATGCACCATTTTCCCGAAAGAAATAACCGTAACATCTGTCCCTGCTTTTTTGATATCGGCTTTTCCGATTGGAATCAAAAATTCGGAATCCTCGGGCACCTCGCCCTTAAGGCCATACATTTGCTCAGATTCCATAAAAACTACCGGATTGTCATCCCTGATAGCTGATTTTAATAGGCCTTTTGCGTCTCTTGGGGTGGATGGTGTTACCACTTTTAATCCGGGACAATTGGCATACCAGCTTTCAAAACACTGGGAGTGCTGGGAGCTTAATTGACCGGCAGAGCCGCTGGGGCCTCTGAATACCATGGGCGCTCCAAAATGTCCACCACTCATAGACATCATTTTGGCAGCACTATTGATGACCTGATCTATGGCGACCAGGGAAAAATTAAAGGTCATGAATTCAATGATGGGTCTAAGACCAACCATTGCTGCTCCAACCCCCACACCGGCAAATCCTAATTCGGCAATAGGGGTGTCAATAATACGACGCTCACCAAACTCTTTCAGCATCCCTTCGCTCACCTTGTACGCGCCATTGTATTCTGCCACTTCCTCACCCATTAGAAATACCCGGTCATCCCGACGCATTTCTTCACTCATGGCTTCCCGAAGGGCCTCTCTGAATTGTATAACTCTTGTACTCACTTTTTTTCTATTTAGGAATATGAGTACAAAGTTAGCAGGAATCCTGATTGGTTCAGCTGATTTTTAACCCAATTTAACTCAGTGCAAAACTGTCACACTGCCTTGTCTTGATTCCTTCTGACCCAAACAGTTAATGGTTTTAATGACATAAAAATAAACCCCATCTGTTGTGGGCTTGCCTGCATTTCGGCCATCCCATTGGTTTTGGGCATCTGCGGATTGAAACACAAGGTTACCCCATCTGTCCCAAATACTTAACTCATAAACCTCAGGATTTTTTAACTCGATTTGAAAAAAATCATGAAAGCCGTCCCCATTGGGGGTAAATACATTGGGTTGAAATAAAAATTGATTTACCGGAAAGGCAAGATCCAGGTCTTTTTTCAAGGTAGCAGCGCAACTATCTGCGCTGACCCTAAGTGTTACCGTATATTGGTCTATGGCGGGATAGTCATGTGTGGGGTTCTGCTGCTCGGAAATCGTACCATCGCCAAAATCCCACGCCAACAACAGCGAGTCAGATACGCCGGACTTGAAATGTACCCGCCTTGTGCAGGTGTCCACTTGCCAGGAAAAATCTGCAGGCGGTAAGTTGGCAAAAGAAAAAGTGTCCCTTATCGTATCCGAACATCCGCCCCGCCAGGCAATAAGGGTGACGCCATATTGCCCTGCCCCGGGGAAAGAAAGTGTGACGGATGGGTTTTCGAATTTAACCTCCCCTGTGTCGGGAATCCAAACCAAAGAATCGGCATTGGGGCCGGTATAGGTAAGCGTCAATACCGGGGAGCATAAATTATAGTCTTGATCCCAGGCTGCGAATTTTATTGGTGCAAGTTGTATGGTTTTCAGAATGGTGTCCATTCCCATACAGGTAAATTCCATGGCGACAAGCTCAACATCAAAACTGCCGCTTGCCGGAAAGGTATAGGTTGGATTAACCAGGTTAGAAGTGTCGCCTAAGCCCATGCCAAAATCCCAATGATACCGGTCTGCTCCCAGACCCTGATAGGTAAAATTGACCTGGTAAGGCGGACAAAGGGAGGCTGTGTTCCAAGTAAAATCCGCCTTGGCCTCCGGTTCAAAATCCAGCTTAAAAGCAGCCAGGTTGCAATTCGTGCTGTTGTTTGTGTTGGAGACAACGCCTGTGGTTGTAGGGAAGTCTGAATTACCACCACAGCCGGCACATACCGCATGATACACGATGCCCTGTGGAGAAAATCGGCTGGTACCCCCATCCACATGTTCTTTGCTGAGGTTGCCGCCAAGGAAGGTGCCATAGAGTAGGGAAGAAGCATCCTTTTTTAAGACCATCAGATAAAAATCTGTTCCATCGGTTGTTGCCTTGATAGCATTGGCAGTAATTGCCAGACCACTGCTATTAAGAAAAGCATTGGAGGCATTTCCGATGCCCTGAAAACTGCATGCCCATCCGGAGCAATAAATATTTCCGCAACGATCCACCAAAAAGGCGGTGGGTGAAATATCCGGCCCTGTTCGGCCGGCTCCAAAGACGGTCGAAAATTGTAAGGAGGTCAATAAGGTATCCAAACATAGAATAAATTGTTTCCCACCGGTATTAAAATAAACGCCTCCGGTTTGACTACTAACGATGGGCATTATGCCGGTCGTCTGACCATATAAATAGATGCGATCGAAATCGTCGGTCTGAATGAAATAGGATTGGTCGGAGCCTGCTGTGCCGATAAAGGTGGCGTTTTGAATGCTATTCCCGCTCGAAGGAATAATACAGACGAATCCATCAATTCCCCCGGGGGCGACCGGGGTATGTGTCCCTGCAGTTACCGGGAAGTCCGGGCTGCTACTGCCTCCGGTTATCAATACCTGTCCGTTTTTCCTGGTTTTTACCCCATATACGGCATCTATGTTACTGCCTCCGATATAGCTAATCCATCGGGCACTGAATAGATCTGGATTAAATACCCCGACAATACCATCCTGTGACCCTTGAAGGGCCCCCTGGAAGCATCCTGCTGTGACAGGAAAATCTGGAGAGGTGCTATTGCTGCCAATGTAAATAACATCCATGGAGTCACAAAATATTTCCCCACGATATTCATCTCCATAATTATAATTTAATCCAAAATTATTGTAGCCATCCTCTAAGCTGCCTCCCAAATAAGTGGCAGCCAGTAATTGGTTGCCTGAAGAATTAAACCGACATATGAATAGGTCATACTTCCCCCCAAGTGTACTTTGAAGCGCTTGCACCGTCGGAAAGTTTGTTGATTCCGTTGTCCCCAATACGAGTAATTCATCTTTACTATTTACCACCAAGGAATGAGGTTGTTCTATGTTATTTCCTCCCAAATAAGTAGAATAAATAAGTTGCGTGCCTTGAGCATTAAATTTGGATATGCCTACATCGTACATGCCTTGAAAACTGGATTGAAATGCCCCAAATACAGGGTAGCCTGCAGAATAAACCCGTCCCCCGGCATACAAATTTCCGGAAAGGTCATAGGTGGCCGTAAATCCAAAATTGTCGGCAACAGATCCTGTGTAGGAGGAAAAAATAAGTGTTGGATCAATTACCAGACCAATACCTGTTTGATGTTTTCCGATTAGAAATCGGATGTCATCCCCTTCCAATTGATAATTCACTTCTACAGGAATTTTTTTGCCCCGGATTATTTGCCAGGCTATGGGTTTTTGTTCTGTGATAACGCGTGTGCTGGTATAAATTTGCACCAGGCCTGAAGGGGATAGTTTTATAGAATCCGCCCCTTTATAGCTCCATTTGAATTGGGAGAGATCTGCGTCTGCTTGGGCCTCAAGGGTATATTTCAGATGGCCTTCGGATGCTTCCCAAATGACATCTATTCCGGGATATAAATCCCGATAAAGTATTTTTTGAAATCCTTTTACACCGGAGACCCAATTTTGGGGGTCATTCCCAAGAAAGTAATTTCGGGTGGACAAGACTTCTATTTCACCCTCAGGAAGGCACTGTGGGTTAGCGCCTATGTATTCTAAATGCAGTCCATGATTGTGAACAGGATTCCCGGATTGAAGTCCTTCATGAGATAAATCTTCAGGACGGCTTAGAAGGACGGCCAGCGCTGAGGGCTCAAAAAAAACAGCACCTGCTTTTAGATCCGCTTTGAATTCAACCGGGCGTTGCCATTGCCCGGCATTTTTAAAAGCCACAAAACCCTCGGGGACCTGTGCCTTTAAAATTGGGCATAGGAAAAAAAGTACGATTATCCCCCAAAGTGTGCTGTATTTCACCAAAACGACCAACAGGTTTTATCCTTAAAATTACGGACTAATCTCCCTCAAAGCAAACATCACCGCGCAATGTAGGAAAAATGCCCCTTTGTGGATTTGGGAAATCGATAATGCCTACTTGGGTCCGGATTTACAGTCTTTTACCCGAGGCGGAATTGTTCTCTCTCGCATCAGGGATTCATTTTTACCTTTATTTTGTTGTTTGAGTTAAGATGAAAACAAGATCCCTTGAAGAAATTCAAAAGCCGGTAGAGGCAGAGCTTAAACAATTTGATGCCCATTTCCGGGGTGCTATGAAAACCCGTGTGATGTTATTAGATACCATCATGCAGTATATTCTCAGGCGAAAGGGAAAACAAGTAAGGCCTTTGTTTGTATTGCTGTCCGCCCAGGTGTGTGGAGGGGTTCAGCCCGCCACATACAGAGGCGCTGCACTTGTGGAGCTTCTTCATACAGCTACTCTCGTACATGATGATGTCGTAGATGAAGCAGATGAAAGAAGAGGCTTCTTTTCTATTAATGCTTTATGGAAAAACAAAATCGCGGTTTTAGTAGGCGATTTTTTGCTGTCAAGAGGATTGCTCATGTCATTAGAACATGATGATTTTGCGCTGCTGAAAATTGTTTCTAATGCAGTTCGCCAAATGAGTGAGGGTGAATTGTTGCAAATTGAAAAAGCAAGACGACTGAATGTGGATGAGCCGGTCTATTTTGATATTATTCGTCAAAAGACAGCCTCCCTGATTGCCTCTTGTTGTGAAGTTGGGGCCGCTAGCGCTAATCCGGACCGGGTCCTTTCCGAAAAAATGCGATTGTTTGGCGAAAAGGTTGGAATTGCCTTTCAAATCAAAGATGATTTGTTTGACTACGGAACAGCAGATGTTGGGAAGCCCTTGGGGATTGATATCAAGGAAAAGAAAATGACCTTGCCCCTGATTCATGTTTTAAATAAGGCATCGTGGGCTGAAAGAAGGCAAATCATAAATGTGGTTAAGAACCATAATACAAATGCAGAAAAAGTCCGGTGGTTAATGGATTTGGTCATTGGTAGTGGGGGGATTTCCTATGCGGAATCCACTATGAAAAACTATATACAGGAAGCCTTTGACATCCTGGATTCCTTTCCGATGAGCGAGAGTCGTGAATCCTTGCGTCATTTGGTTCAGTATACCATTGAAAGGAATCGTTAAAACCCGGTCGGATTGTGCCTTGCCATAGGTTGGGATCTGTCAGGAAGGGATAATTATAATCCCGTGATTTTTAATAATTTTGCACTTAACTAATATAAATCATTCATGAGTATTTTAACAATTGGTACAGTTGCTTTCGATGCAATTGAAACCCCTTTCGGTAAAACAGACAAAATCATAGGTGGGGCAGCTACCTATATTTCTCTATCTGCTTCTTATTTTGTTTCCAATAGTGCCATTGTATCGGTCGTTGGGGGAGATTTTCCTCAGGAAGCCATTCAGGACATGCGTAACAGAGGCATTAATACCGATGGACTTGAAATTCGTCAAAATGAAAAGTCTTTCTTCTGGTCCGGAAAATATCATAATGATTTAAATAGTCGGGATACGCTTGTGACGGAGTTGAATGTTCTCGCCGATTTTAAGCCGGTGGTTCCTGCCTCTGCCCGTAAAACTCCTTTTCTGATGTTGGGAAATCTCACTCCGGACATTCAAAGAGAAGTCATCCATCAGATGGAAGAAAGACCGAAGCTAATTGTCATGGATACCATGAATTTTTGGATGGATATTGCCATGGATAGTCTCAAAGAAACTCTGAAGTTGGTAGATGTTTTAACTATAAATGATGAAGAGGCAAGGCAGTTATCGGGCGAATATTCTCTGGTGAAGGCTGCCAGAGCAATCCTTCAAATGGGTCCCAAATTTTTGATCATTAAAAAAGGGGAACACGGGGCATTGTTATTTCATGGAAAAGAAATTTTCTTTGCACCGGCGCTACCATTGGAAGAGGTATTCGATCCAACAGGCGCAGGAGATACCTTTGCCGGAGGCTTTATTGGCTATCTTGCCAAAACCAAGGACATCTCCTTCCAAAACATGAAAAATGCGATTATCTATGGCTCTGCCATGGCGAGTTTCTGTGTAGAGAAATTTGGTACGGAACGCCTATTGAATTTAAGCCGGAGCGAGGTGGTAGACAGAGCCCGTCAGTTCATTCAGTTGGTTGATACTGATTTGAAGTTAGAGCTTCAGGACTAAGATTTGAATGGCTCGCTGGATTAAGGTACTCCATTCAGACGACCCTACGCCTATTGCTCAAATTCCTTTTGTTGTCAGGGCTGCCGGCAAGGAATTATTATTAATGAAAACCCTCAAGGGAGAGTGGAAATCATGGGAGCCTCAGTGTCCTCACCAAAAAGCTAGTCTAATGGGTGTTCGTCCAGATGAAGCGGGCTGTATTGTTTGCCCCTTGCATCGGTATCGCTTTTGTTTAGAGGATGGATACGAAACCCAGGGTCGCGGGCGTTTATATCTTTTTCCTATTAAAGAAGTGGAACATGAGGTGTTTGTCTTTCTTTAGGTTCAAAGGTTTCCTGCAAAAAATAAATTGTTTTACTAAATTATAGTATGTCTGCATTATCTCATTCCTCCAGTCAGGAACTTACGCATTCTAAGGGCTTTCTAGAGGGACCTCGTTCCAGATGGCGTGAATTTACTTTTACCGTTCGCGTTATGCTGGAGTTTATCAGAGGGTTTAGGACTCTTCACTTTGTAGGACCCTGTGTGACGGTTTTTGGCTCTGCAAGATTCAAGGAGGATCATCCTTACTATAAATTGACCAAAGAGGTATCCGCCCGAATTTCTGAACTTGGATTTACGATCATGACAGGCGGCGGGCCCGGAATTATGCAAGCGGCAAATGAAGGCGCAAAAAGTGTAAACGGGAAATCTGTTGGTTGCAATATTATCCTGCCTTTCGAACAAAAGCCCAACCCTTTTTTGGATAAGTTTGTCAATTTCAGATATTTTTTTGTCAGAAAGGTGCTGTTGGTCAAGTACTCTTATGCATTTGTTATTATGCCCGGTGGTGCAGGTACTCTGGATGAAATGTTTGAAACCATTACCCTGATTCAAACCGGTAAAATATCTTCCTTCCCGGTTGTGTTGATGGGAAAATCTTATTGGCAGCCCATGGTAGATTTTATGCACAGTATGGTAGAGGCCGGCACAATCTCTGCTTCGGATCTGGAGTTATTTATTCTGACAGATGACATTGAAGAAGCAACTGCGCATATTGAAAAACATGCGGTTTCAAAATTTAATCTTGACAGGGATAGGCCAAGACCCCAACAGTTAAGAGTATTGGCTGAGGTTTAAGGCACGAAGGGAAAATAGTAGGTTGGGGAGTTTGTGGGTGTAAGCGCATGAATGGCTTCACGCGTTTAATTGTGTGTGCTTTTGAGGTCACATAATTAAATCACAGGCATTTTAGACTTTCAGGCTCGCTTTCCCACATCCTCGCCCTTTCCGGGGTTCAAAGGCTCAATTACGCTCTCGCTCATAATCCAAGTTTGTTAATTTAGGGTATCTCAGGCTCTGCTTGGTGCAAGCCCTTGCTTGGTGCAAGCCCCCGCTTGGTGCAAGCCCTTGCTTGGTGCAAGCCCCTGCTTGGTGCAAGCCTCCGCTTGGTGCAAGCCGAAAGGTAAGATTATTTGAGTTTTGATTTTGGGAGGTCTAAAGTCAGAATCTTGATCCTAACCAATACTCAGACCCGAATGTATCAAGGTGCGAGAGGATTAAAAAAATCCTCGGGATATCCGGCATCCCAAAAAATAAGACCTTGGGGCTCTGCCGCCGGCCTGGCCATACCTGCGTTGGGTTCTTGAAGATAGTGTTCAAATTCTTCAATGCCCTGACCAGGTCGGCAAATTCTTAACATACTTCCAACGAGCATTCTTACCATTCCTCGTAAAAAGCGATCCGCCTGAATTTCAAAATACCATTGTTCCTTTCCAAAATGCCATGAAGCTTCCTGAATATGACAAAAGGTTGTTTTTGAGAGGTCTTTTTTTATGCCAAAGGCTGCATAATTATGGTGGTGTTTGAGTAACTCAGCACAAGCTAACAGGCCCTCTTGGCAAGGATTAAATCTTAATCTCAAAGAGGTAAATCTCAATAATGGATCTTTTCGAAAATGGAGGTAGTATCTATATTTTCGCCATTTTGCAGAGAACCGCGCATGCCCATTTTCGGTATTAGAAACCATTAGGTTTAATGCCGAAATATCCTCCGGGAGAAGGGTGTTCAAATGAGGGAGGAAATTCTTTGAAATAGGTGAATGGGTTTCAAAGTGCATATACTGGTTCATGGCATGTACGCCTGCATCTGTTCTGCCACATCCCATAGAGGCGATAGGATGACCAAGTATTTCTTGTAAGGCGTTGTTGATTTCACCTTGTACAGTTCGGTGTTCCGGTTGATATTGCCAACCTGAAAAGCAAGTGCCCTGAAAGCGTACTTTCAAAAAATACCGCATCCGAGGATTAAACTTTTTCGACAATCATAGCAACGCCCTGACCTACCCCAACGCACATGGTGGCCAGACCATATCGGGCCTGAGACCTTCTTTTAAGTTCATGTACGAGGGTGGCAGTGATTCTGGCTCCTGAACATCCAAGCGGATGACCGATAGCGATCGCGCCCCCATTTACATTTAGAATATCAGGATTAAAGGGCAGGGCTTTATTACAGGCGATGACCTGAGCGGCAAAGGCCTCATTTAATTCGATTAAATCTATGTCCTGTAGTTGCATACCCGCTCTTTTCAGAGCTTTTTCCGTGGCAGGTACCGGCCCTATGCCCATTATGGCAGGGTCTACACCGGCAACAGCCGAGGCCACTATTCTGGCAATGGGTTTAAGCTGAAGTCTCTTAACGGTCTCTTCACTGGCAAGTAAGGTCATAGCTGCCCCATCATTCAGTCCTGAGGCATTACCGGCCGTAACACTTCCGTTCTTTTTGAACGCAGGTTTTAATTGAGCCAGTTGTTCTAAGGGGGAAAGCCTGGGGTGTTCATCAGTATCAAATATTTTTATGTCTCCCCCTTTCTTTGAAGGAGGAATCGCATAGGGATGAATTTCATCTTTGAATTTACCTGAATCATTTGCCTGTTTCCATTTGGTTTGGGTTTTAAAAGCAAATTCATCCTGTTCTTCTCTGGTAATTTGATATTTCTCTGCAAGATTTTCGGCGGTTTCCCCCATCACAAAAGGATGGTAAAGTGCAGATAATGCAGGGTTTGTAAATCTCCATCCGAAAGTGGTGTCAAAAAACTCCGGTAAACGCCCAAAGGGGGTTTCACTTTTAGCCATGACAAAAGGAGCTCGGGTCATGCTCTCTACCCCGCCGGCCAGTATTAAATCTGCTTCACCACAAGCAATTGCTCTGCTTCCATCAATAATAGCCTGGAGGCCAGAGGCGCATAGGCGGTTTACAGTTATTCCTGCTACAGAAATGGGCAGACCTGCCAATAAAGCTGCCATTCTTGCGACATTTCGATTGTCCTCACCCGATTGGTTGGCCGCCCCGGAAATCACCTCTTCAATCTCTTCTTGAGGAATACCCGGATTTCTTTGTAAGATTCCCCTGATAATTTCGGCAAGCATATCATCCGGACGCACACCGGCAAGGCTTCCTCCATATTTTCCTACTGCCGTACGACAGGCATCTACTATATAAACCGATTTCATAAGCATAATCCTTAACTTTGTTGCAAATTAACTATTAATTCCCTCATTTCATGTTGCAAAGAAAGCAATCCCTCTTTTTACTTTTCGCCAGTATTGGTATGCTTTTATTGTTTGTTTTTCCCTATTGGGAAATCAGAGATCCTCAACACCAGATGCTATTCTCTGGGTTTTCTGTCACTTCGAATATGCCCAATCAGGAATTCCTCCGGTCAGGGCCTACAGAAGATGTGTTTCAACTCCTTTTGACCCTTCTAATTTCCCTGGCTTCTTTTGCGGCCATACTTGTTGTTTTTATGTATAAAAACCGGATTAAGCAGGCCGGTTTTTGTGTTTTGATAATGGTATTGCAGGTGATGACGGGTCTCGTTGCAGGTTGGATGGTAATAAAAACAGAATCCGCTTTGGTTGAGGCAGGTGCTATGGACCTGGAATCCGGCCCTCAACCTGGCGCACTTATTCCCCTGCTTATGCTGATTTTTTCATGGATGGCCAGGCGCTCTATCTTGAAAGATGAAGCATTGGTCAAATCTATAGATCGAATTCGGTAAACCGGATGTCTTTATTTGGCCGTTGGGTCAGATCGGTTGGCTCGGTCAAAAAAACTAAATTCGGGTTTGTTGAGCGGTATTTAGTATGATTTTATTGGTGATAGATTCAGGTAAGATTGCTGTTTTCCCAAGTCAAAATAATTCTCTTAAGTCTGGCAATCTCAGATTCTTGTAAGGCGATTACTTTTTCTTGCATCTGAATAGTCATCTCTTTAGCCTTTACAAGATCGCGCAAGGTTTCATGGGTGTTGGATTCAAACTCATGAGCTGAATTCGAATCATCTGTATTGGACTCCAGTGTAGGGGTTTCAAGGGTTCCCTGATGGGTGAATCTTGACATAATTTCGCCTTGGCCAGTAATCAGCCATTCCGGAGAAATGCTGTAAAGTTTATACATGGCAATGACGATGTTGGAGGTTACTTCATTTCTTCCTTTTTCAATGTTGGAAATATAGGATTGCTTGAAGCCCAGGCTTGTTGCTAGGTCTGCTTGTGTGAGTCTCAGGTGTTTTCTTGCCTGAATAAATCTTTTAATGACATTTTGCATAAGGACGGTAGCAGGTTGTAATTAAGGCGTATCCTCCTTTGAACTAAAGGTGAAATAAAGTGTGATGTGTAAAATTAGTGATAAAAATATTGTAAATTAAAATGTTTTTGGGATGTTCAGTCGATAAACAGAGGATTCATGAAGATTATTGTTAATTTCTTTGTGATAGGCGAGAAAATGGATACATTTGCGGTTAGAATCAATTTAACCAATTCAATTAATTTAAAGCCTATGCGTAAATTACACACCACGATGCAGGCGCTACTTTTACTCGTGCTCACCGCAGGAGTATTCGTTGGTTGCCGAAAAGGGGAGGATGATCCCTGGTTGACCCTCCGAGGCCGTAAGGCTCGTATGGTTGGCAAATGGTCTGTTACCAGTGGAATGGTATCGCGTGGCGCGCTCTTCACTGCCAACAATGGAAATCAGGTAGTGGGAACGTCGTCCTCTCGATATTCTGAGAAGCGGGTTGAACAAACCAATTACTATTCAACATCTCAAAAGGATTCAACCTGGACGAGAAGCGGAGATTTCTCCGGTAGTGTTGAGATTTTCCGTGATGGTACCTACAAAATGACCCACACTGAAATTTTTAAAGCTTCAGGCAACATACCTGAATTAAACAACAGTGTAACCATCACCGGTTACTGGTCTTTCACAGGTGGTGCCAATGATACACGCAAGCGTGAGCAGTTAGTACTCCAGGAAGTATCTGTTGTGCCTGCTGCAGGTGTAGCTTCTGTGAACAATAATCCTGTTCCTAGTGCGATTTACAACATTCGTCAGTTGAAGAGCAAAGAAATCGTTCTGGACTACACGAATGACTCAAGTGATGCACTCGACACAAGTCGTGAAGAATGGACCTGGAGTCTTAGCGAATAATCTTACAATTTATCTTTAACCAATTGAAACCAAAATATCCGATGAAAAAAGGACTTAGACTTGATTTCAAGGGGGCAATCAAAGCGTTTGCTGTCCTCCTTTTAATCACTGCAGCTTTCCCGCTGCATGCTGCAAAGTACTATTGGGTGGGCGGTTCAGGTAACTGGACTGACCTTAGCCATTGGGCTTCTACTTCTGGTGGAACCAAACAATACCTCACGCTTCCCGGTGTGTATGACGATGTTATCTTCGACGCAAACTCCGGCTTTACTGCGACCAGCAAAACTGTAACTATGGACGCTGCCGGCCATTGTAAATCTATGGATTGGACGGGTGTAACGAATAATCCAATATTCACAGATGCTGCTCCAGGGTTTTATTTGTATGTAACCGGAGATATTACCCTCTCTGCTGGTATGACCTTCGACATTAATACCCTTCAAATTGATGATTTGAGTGCGGTTCCTTTTGATCAGACCGGTCGCTATCGTACGATCACCACCAATACTGTGGTTGTGAATGCGAATGTAATATTGACCGGTGATGATCATCTTGAATTTGCAGATGATTTCAATATTGGAAACAATGACCTGTTTCAAAATTCAGACTTTTCAATTGATGCCCGTGCGATTACTCTGACCGCTCGTAACATTTTTGTGAACGGAGACGCAGATGTCGATTTCTCGGATGCAGATATTATTTGTTCTGAGGCCTTATTTATCAATTCCTCCCCCACTTGGTTGGTGGATGGTTCTTCTATTACGGTTTCTTCAGGAATTAGTGTCCCCAATTTCTTTGAATTGTATGATGTATTTGTTGCAGGTGCACCGGCAAACCCCGCTCAAAATGTGAGTGTGTTTTTACCGGATGCCTCTATGAATCATTTTGAGGTGGACATGGCTTCTAATTGGACTGGTAATATGACCATCGAGACCAATAACAATGCATCAACCAATAGTTTTGTGATTGCAATTGACAATGCCTCCAACAATATCTACTTCTCTAATGATTGGTTTGTTTCCAGAACAGCTACTTTAGATGCCAATGTTGGTACCCTGCATTTTGATAATGGTTCCTTAGATGTTTCAGCTGGAGACTCTACTGTCATTGAGGCTGGTACCCATATCCTGATTGATCCTTCTAATTATATTTCCTCCAGTAAGTATGTGTTGAATGGAACGGCAACAGATTCGGTTTACATTGAGTCTAATACTGTTGGTGTTGCTGCAGAATTTTATGCTACTTCCGGTTACCATTGTATGGATTTCGTATCGTTTGAAGATATCGATGCTACTACCGGTAATAACCTGAACGCGCCAATTGGATCAGACAATGGAGGCAACTTCGGTATCACATTTGCCGCTACCTGTGGAGATACTGTAGAGCAATTTTTTACTTCTAACCCTACTTCACTTTCAATTTGTGAAGGATCTCAGTTTACCATCAACTTCTCTTACAATGGTCCCACTTTGACTTCCAGTAACATGTTTATGTTGGAAAGGTCTGATAATAATGGTGACTGGGTTGGAAATTACATCGATTCAGAGGTAGTAGGGGTTCAACCATTGACCACTTACAATGGATCATTTACTTTGAACATGCCAATGTTGTGGTTCAATTCTTCTTCGAACTATCGTTTCCGTGTGGTTTCATCCGAACTCCCTATTTCCTCCGTGCCTAATTCCGCTCCGGTTTCAATTGGAGAGACGCCTGCAGTATTCCCGATTTCCGGAAATCAAACTGTTCTACCAGGTGAACTCGTTATTGAAGAATGGCAATTCGACGGTCTTCCTCCTTTTACCTTCACCCTAACGGATGGAACGACTATTGTTACCACTACGACCGCTGATTACCATATTCGTGAGTACACTACGCACACCTCTGACAAAGCATATGAAATCCTGAACATCTACAATACTTGTGGTATTGGTAATGTTTTTGGTGGTTTTGATGTAGAGATGGATAATGGATACCAGGATGAAGCTCCTGCTGCTGAGTTGTTTGGTGATACCACTATCTGCCGCGAATACGCCACTGGTGATGATTGGGTTTGGGTATGGGCTGAAATTCAGAACACCTCTACACCTGAAGATTATGTGATTTACTATGAAGAATCAGAAACAGGTAATATCAATAGCATTTCCTTCGGTGATTTTGTTGATAATATGGATGAGTATCCTAATGATAGTTTGGTTGCTTTCAAGCCATTATTCATTCAGAATGATATCACGGGTGCAAACTTTGATGATGTTTCAGGTTTGATTCACGCTACGGTTAATGCCCGTCCGGTGGCTACATTAAGCCTTGCGCCTAATCAGCTCAGCACAATTTGCCAGGGTGCTTCTACCTTGTTGCAAGTGGACTTTGAAAAAGGTCAGGCACCTTGGAATTTGACCTATGATGCCGGTGGTTCTCCAATTACAGTCAACGGGATTACAGCAAATCCATACTTCTTCTCAGTTTCTCCTTTCTCTGATATCAATTACGATATGACTACCCAGTTCGCTTCTGTAACCTCCGGTACCTGTGCTAGTCTTCTAGGGGCTAATAATGGAAGTGAATTTATTTCAGTTGAAACACCTGCTACAGTTTCCTTGTTAAGCGGTGATTCTTCTATTTTCTATTGCACCAGTGGTAATGCCGCTGATACTTTCAAAGTATTGATTGATATTGCCGGTGGTTCTGCTCCTTACTCTGTGAGTATGTTTGATGGAACAAACAATTTTGCCATTTCCGGTTTGGGTACAGGTGAAACTTTGATTCCATTGTTCCCTAATGCAACCAGAACTTATACCATCACAGGTATTTCTTCCGGTGGTATTTGTCCGAACGGTCAGATTAATGCAGTTCCAGTTGTAGCTACGGTTACAGCAGTTCCAAGTTTGTCAGCTACATTAAGTGGTACTCAAAGCATTTGTGCCTTGACACCTGCCACTCTTACGCTTGCCGTGAATGGAGCCTTCCCTGCTACGCTGGTGGTTGATCAGGGTGGTCAGTTGTTGACCATTGGTAACATTACCTCTAGTCCCTTCCACTTCTATGTGGCTCCAACTGCTTCTACAGTTTATAATGTGGTCAGTATCACCAATAAGTGTGGTATCGGTACTTTCAGCGGTACAGCTACTGTTTCTGTTGTAAACACACCGGTTTCGGCTGCCTTTACTGTACTTCCACAGGGCGGCAATACTTACCGTTTTGTTAATAGTTCAGTTGGCGCAACCAGCTACACCTGGAACTTCGGTGATGGTACAGTTTATACAACTTCTACAAGCGATACTACTCATTCATTTGCGAATGCCGGTATCTATCAGGTGATTTTGACCGCTCAAAACGAGTGTAATTCTCAAAACGCTACTCAAACAGTTTCTAGCGCAGCTTCTGCTGAAAATGCATTAGAAATTGCTGATATTCGTGTGTATCCAAATCCGTCTAATGGTTTGTTTAATCTGGAAGTAGCAGGTCTTGATCAGTCTGTTAATGTTTCTATTGAAAACATCCAGGGACAGGTTGTATATCAGGGTATGGTGAATGGTAATGGTCGTATGGAATTGAATATTCAAAACCAGGCTGCCGGAATTTACATGCTTCACTTGAGTACTGAACAAGGTCGTGTGGTTCGCAAGCTTATCGTTCAGTAATTGTTGGGTTAATCTAAAAGACAAGTTAAAACATGAAAAAGTATTTCATAAGATTGGCTCTGACAGCTATTGCAGTTACAGCCTTCATCGGGTGCAAAAAAGAGGATAAGTCCGCGCTTTCTCCCGTTGTTATTTCTAAAGAAACAGTAACCGTTGACGACACAGTAGAGGTGGTTGATGAGACTAACTGGGTACATTACACTGTGAATGTAGTACCAGGTGGTAATGCCACCGGCGGAAACAAAGTAGCCGGTATCTCCGGTGCTGAAGTGACTTGTGCCGTGAGTGGTAAAAAAGTTACTGTAATGACCGGTCCGGATGGTCAGGCTATCTTTAATAAGCTTGGTCGTGGGAATGTGACGGTTACCGTTCGCGCTCAGGATCATACCACACTTTCTTACACTGTAACCTTATCCGATTCTTCGGATTTTATGGAGATGCCATTCCAAAATGGACAGCGCTATGCTTCAACGATGGTGGTGTTGTTCCCTACCTCTGGTGCCGGAACAGCCACTGTTAGTGGTCGTGCTTTTGCTGACTTGAATGAAATGGTTGCAGGCGATGAGGCAGTTGCCGGAATTAAAGTGACTGCCGTTCTGGAAGCAGGCGATCAGTTACGCGATTTCGTAAACCATGAGCCACTTACGCCCGGTAATATTCTTAATGTTATGTATGAGAATATGGTCGCCACTGGTACCACAAATGTTAATGGGGATTATAGTTTATCTATCCCTGCCACAGGGAAGCCATTGACGTATCGTGTATTTGGCGATGATTTCGCTGCTGATGTTGTTACAGGGCCAACCACGCTTGATCGGATTGTGTTCTCTCATCCTCCGATTTTCGTAGATGTTGTTTCCAATGTTACTAAGGTTGTTGATCTGAATTATTAATTTTCGGAATCATCATGAACAAAAAGGCCGCTGCTCTCAGCGGCCTTTTTGTTTTTAAGAGGGCTTTGTCCTAAAATTCTTTGCCCCAAAGGGTTTCTCTCAATCCTTAGGATCTTATATATTCTCTTTTTTGTTTAGGTTAAATAGTCGCAATTTTGTTGTATGGAAATCGGAATCAGGCACACAGATTTGAAATTTTCGCATGCTTTTACCCGGTATCAGGGGAAGGTTCGCGATATCTACAATCTAAAAAATACAGTATTGGTAATGGTGGCAACCGATAGAATCTCTGCATTTGATGTTGTACTACCTAATCTTATTCCTTTCAAAGGACAGGTATTGAATCAAATGGCTGCTTATTTTCTGGAACAAACAGAGTCGATCATGCCGAATCATTTACTTGCTGTTCCTGATCCGAATGTGTCTGTTTGTTTAGCCTGTAAGCCCTTGCCTGTAGAATTTGTGGTTAGAGGTTATCTCTGTGGCCATGCCTGGCGGGTTTATAAAGACGGAGGAAGAATAATTTGTGGTACAGAATTGCCGGATGGGCTGACTGAAAATCAGAAATTGCCAACCCCGATTTTAACACCGACCACAAAATCTGCCATCGGTCATGATGAGGATATTTCGCCACAAGAGATTATGAAGTCTGGTTTATTGGAGCCAGAAACCTGGCATCTTGCGGAGCATTATGCTTTAAAATTATTTGAAAAAGGTCAGGAAATGGCCAACGATAAGGGCCTGATTCTGGCAGACACAAAATATGAGTTTGGTTGGTTTGAAGATGAGCTACATCTAATTGACGAAATTCATACGCCGGATTCCTCTCGATACTTCATTCAAGAGGATTATGAGATTAACTTTTCATCAGGGAATCCCGTTAAGCAGTTGTCTAAAGAGTTTGTACGCGAGTGGCTAATATCTCAAGGCTTTATGGGGCAAGAGGGTCAGGTACCCCCAGTAATGACCGCTGAATTTGTTCAGGTTGTTAGTCGGCGGTATATTGAGCTGTATGAGAGAATGACTGGAAGTGCTTTTGTTCCAAGGGAATATTCTGATGAATTAATTGCCATTCAGAATAAGGTGGATGAGGCGCTTAAAAATATGGGCATCTATTCCTGAAATTTTAATAATTTTAGACCATAAACGCGATATGAAATACCAGGCCGATATTCAGGAAAAATTTGTTGTAATCACGCTCTTAGAGGATAAGTTAGATTCACGCATCTCCCCCAAATTAAAAAGTGAATTCTTGGTTCACAATGCCGAGGGGGTACGCAATATGATTTTGGATTTGTCCCAGGTGCAATATGCCGATAGTAGTGGCTTGAGTGCTATTTTGATTGGGCACCGCCTGTGTCAAAATAACAAAGGCATCATGATTTTAACCGGGGTTCAGGAGCAAGTTGAAAAACTCATCACCATTTCAAGATTGGATGAAGTGTTGAATATTCTCCCGACCCAACAGGAGGCAGTGGAAGCGGTTTTCTTAAATGAGTTGGAAGGGGATTTTATTGATGAAGACGATACGGTGGATGAGGAGTTTCTGGAGGATGAAATTGATGATTTGGATGAAGTAGAAGATTGGGAAGAGGATAAATCTGAATTTGACGAACGGGAAGATTATTAATCTTCCGTATATGAATGTTTGAGTTAACCATACTGGGTAGCAGTTCTGCCACACCTGCCTTCAAAAGGCATTTGAGTGCGCAGCTAATCCACCATCATGATAGATTGTTTTTAATTGATTGCGGAGAAGGGACTCAGTTCCAATTGTTGAAGTATAAGGTAAAAATTCAAAAAATTGATGCCATCTTTATTTCTCATTTACATGGGGATCATTTTTTTGGATTGCCCGGGTTGCTCTGTTCTCTAAGCAATCATGAAAGAACCCGGCCTTTGAAAATCATTGCGCCGGAAGGACTTCCGGAAATTTTAGAGCAACTCTTCCGTCTTTCTGATACCCGGATGAAATTTGATATCGAATATCAGATTTTGAAATCCAACGTCAGGGAGAAGGTCTTTGAGAATAATGGCCTTGAGGTTTATTCGATTCCATTGCAACACAGGGTGTATTGCAATGGTTACTTATTTCAGGAGAAGTCAAAGCCTGGTAAGTTTTTATCTGAGGTAGCCAAAGCAGATGCCGTGCCGGTGCAATATTTTCACTTGTTAAAACAAGGCAATAATGTGACGCTGGACTCTGGAAGAGTGTTAAAGTATGAGGATTATCTTGGGCCTTCCCCTAAGTCCTATTCCTACGCCTACTGTTCCGATACGCGATATATTCCCGGACTCGGGGCAAGCCTCAATGGCGTGGATCTTTTGTATCATGAGGCAACCTTTATGCAGGATTTGAAGCCTAAAGCTGATACAACTTATCATAGCACAGCGAGAGAAGCTGGGATGGTTGCACAAGAGGCTCAAGCCGGCAAATTGATTCTTGGTCATTTTTCCGCAAGGTATCAGGACTTAACTCCCCTTTTGGAAGAAGCCAGAAGTGTGTTTCCTGAATCCTATCTGGCCGAAGAAGGCGCATTGGTTAAACTTAAATGATATGGAAGCTCCCAAAGCGAGAATACTATTTGTTTTTTTAGGCGCCATATTTGTGGCCAATGCCCTATTGGCAGAGTTTATTGGGGTGAAAATTTTTTCCCTGGAGGCCACTTTAGGCCTGGCACCTGCTGACTTTACTTTGTTTGGGAAAGATCATCTCTCCTTTAATATGACCGCCGGGGTATTGCTTTGGCCAGTGGTGTTTATCATGACGGATATCATCAACGAGTATTATGGATTGAAAGGGGTGAGATTCTTATCCTGGCTGGCCGCCGGCATGATTGTGTATGCGTTTGTGATGGTTTGGTTATCCATACAATTGGAGCCGGCAGGATTTTGGCCGGGTTCTGCGACAGATAAAGGGGTGGGGGATATGCAGGCTGCATTCAGTAGTGTATTTGGACAAGGCCTTTGGATTATTATTGGCTCATTAACGGCTTTTTTAATCGGGCAAATTGTAGATGTGTTGGTATTTCATCGGATTAAAAAATGGACCGGGGGCAAATGGATATGGTTGAGAGCAACCGGGTCAACTGTAGTTTCTCAACTCATTGACAGTTTTGTCGTTTTGTTTGTAGCGTTTTATCTAGGTGCCGATTGGGAGCTCTCCTTAGTAATGGCGATTGCCCTCGTCAATTATCTCTATAAATTCATTGTGGCTGTTCTTCTGACACCTTTATTGTATGGAGCGCATCTTCTGATTGATGGTTATTTGGGGAAGGAATTGTCTCGGGAGATGCAGCAGGCTGCCCACCGATTTTCAGAAGCGGAA
>CANHCC010000022.1 GCA_947459115.1 Bacteroidota bacterium
AACGCATTAAAAAAATCTATTGCCCTAACTTCAACCCCCTTGATTAATTCACCACAAAATAAAGAATTTTAAGGAATGTTATGGTCTGTCCGGATTATTTTTTCCGTTCTTTTGTTGTGTGCCCAGAATGGCTTCTTTCATTTTAAGATATCGCAATTGGTTGTTTTTGACCTTTTGCTTGTTTTCCCTTTTGGGCATTGCCGGTATTTTCAAACTCCGCATTAATTTCAGTTTTGATAAGTTTTTTCCCCAACAGGATGAAGCCGTCCAGTTCTTTCGGCAATACGAAAGAATCTTTCCTCAAAATGACCCCATTTTATATGTGGCGTTGCAAAATCCCAAAGGCAGTATTTTTCAGCAAGAGTTTCTGATGCGAGAGCGTCAGCTCAGAGAACAAATCTCCGCTCTCCCCCATATCGACAGTGTTTATTCACTATCCACCCTTCCGGAGGTCAAGCGAACAGCCTTAGGATTTATTCAGCCCCCCTTGCTCAGAACGCAATCTGAGAAACAATTACAAAAGAGTCGAGAAAAAATTCTGAAAGATGATTTCTTAAAGACAACTTTTGTCAGCACTAACGAAAACTGGATGAGCCTGTTCGTCCAATTGGATGCCGGCATTCTGGATTCTCCGGAAAGGGACCAAGCCTATGATGACATCAAAGCAGCTTTAGAGGCCAAAGGATTGCCTTACAAAATATCCGGTATACCGGGCATTCGTACCCAATATGTCCGAAAGGTCACCCTAGAACTGGCCATATTCATCTCCCTCTCTCTGATTCTGATTGTTAGTTTCTTATACCTGGTATTCAGGACCTGGTGGGGCATTTTACTTCCTCTGCTTGGGGTCATTTTTCCGGTAATATGGCTATTGGGCCTGATGGGATGGCTGGGAATGGAGCTAGACCTTTTAACTACCTTATTACCCTCTCTATTGTTTATTGTTGGCACCTCAGATGTCATTCATTTAATCAGCAAATTCCTTCAGGAATATCGTAAAGGCCATAGCCAATTGCGCTCCCTTTTTATCACTGTCAAGGAAATCGGGTGGCTAACCTTTTTAACGAGCTTCTCCACAGCCGTCAGCCTCGCAAGCCTATACACTTCCGCATTAAAACCGGTCCAGGATTTTGGAATTTATTCCGGACTCGGCGTCATGTTGGCCTTTATTCTAACTTATCTATTGTTACCGGCTTTAATCATGTGGCTACCCGAGTCATCTTTGCAAAAAGTCACAAGAACAGGTTTGATACGAATTTCAGGACCGCAACGATTTGGGCAATTATGGGAATTTACACTCAAGCATCAGCAGAAAATTTTGAAAGGCAGTCTGATCATCGGAATATTGGGGCTTGCAGGTAGTTTAATGGTGAGTGAAAACATTCGTCTGCTCGACGACTTGGGCGAAGCAGATCAAATTCGTCAGGACCTGATTTTTTTTGAAAATGAATTTACGGGTGTAAGAAGTCTGGAAGTTGCCATTCACCTGGCACCAAATGTAGATCCTGGAGACATGAATTTCCTTCAAGACCTCGAAAAAATCGAGCGTTTTTTGAAGGCCACCGGAAAATGTCAGGCAATAGTTTCTCTGCCGGATTTATACCGAAGAGGGAATTTGATCTGGCATTTTCAAAAAGAAGATTATAATCGCCTGCCTTCTGACACAACTCTCATCAGAGAAATCAGAATCTTAGCGGAAAACACCCCTGTTTACAGAACCTTATACAATGATTCTGCCCGTCTCACCAGAATATCAGCCAGAATGCGCGATCTAGGTAGTGAAGAAATGGAAAATCTAAGCCATGCTCTTAGATACTACATCCAAAATCAAACAGATACCAGCCGTTTTACCTGGGAACTAACGGGGACAGCCATTTTATTTGAAAAGAACAATCAATATTTGACCTCCGGACTTTTTTCAGGATTAGTTCTGTCTGCTTTGATTATTTGCCTGAGCATGGCTACCTTGTTTGCATCGCTTCGAATTTTATTTTTATCTCTGATTCCCAATCTTTTACCCATCCTTGTGCTTGGCGGTGTTATGGGATTTTTTGGAATCAGTTTAAAAGCATCCACGGTTATTGTGGTTGCCTTATGTTTTGGGATTGCATTTGATGACACCATACACTTTTTGGGCAGGTTAAAACTGGAAATGAGGAAGGGCTATAGTTCCCGTTCAGAGCTCATGCAAAGAACATTAAAAAATTGTGGTGAAGGCCTTATCCTAACCACTTTAGTCTTGACAGCAGGATTTTTAATATTACTGGCCTCAGATTTTGGGGGCACATTTTACATAGGCCTATTCAGCTGCGTAACGCTATTGGTAGCCCTGATTTGTGACCTTCTGCTCCTGCCTCTAATTCTACTAAAGTATCTGCCGGAAAAATACCTGAAAAACCTAAAGCAGATTCCATCCTAAGAAACGGGAAAATTGCCCTTATTTTTATACTTTTGCAAGCACAAATCTAATATAGACACGAATTCTGTATGGCTGAAATCATTGAGATGCCGAAATTGAGTGACACCATGACCATTGGTGTTATTGCGTCCTGGAACAAGAAAAAAGGCGATAAAGTTAAATCCGGAGAGTTGCTGGCGGAAGTCGAAACCGATAAAGCGACCATGGAACTGGAATCTTATCATGATGGGGTATTACTCTACACCGCAGTAGATGCCGGAGGTGGTGTCCCTGTTGGAGATTTGATTGCCATTATTGGGAAAGAAGGAGAAGACATCAGCGAAACGCTGTCACAATATCAAGCCAAGAAAGCAACTTCCGCTCCTGCCGGAGGTGCTGCTGTAGCTGAAACGCCTGTGCCAACAGAACCTGCGCCCGCAGCCGCCCCGATAGCCTCGGTTTCTGCGCCTGCTGCACCGGTGGCATCTGCTTCCTCTGACCGTCGGGTAAAAGCCTCTCCTCTAGCCAAGGCATTGGCCAAAGAAAAAGGTATTGACTTGACCCAGGTCAATGGAAGCGGAGATGCTGGCAGAATTGTAAAGAAAGACATCGACACTTTCCAGCCTGGAACAGGCCTGCGTCCGGCTCCATCTTTCTCCGGCGTTGAAAGCTTTGAAGAAGTGACCGTTTCACAGATGCGCAAAACTATTGCAAGACGCCTTGGTGAAAGCAAGTTCTCTGCCCCTCACTTCTACCTTACCATGGAAATCAACATGGATAAAGCCGTAGAAGCACGCAGCGGACTAAATGAAATCTCTGATGTAAAAATCTCCTACAATGATCTCGTGATTAAAGCTGTTGCAGCCGCGCTTCGGAAGCATCCTAAAGTAAATTCGGCCTGGCTGGGAGATAAAATCCGTTACAACCACCATATCCACATCGGAATGGCCGTAGCGGTAGAAGAGGGTCTGTTGGTTCCGGTGATTCGATTTGCAGACACTAAAAGTCTGAGTCAAATTTCCGCTGAAGCTAAAGACTTTGCCCAAAAAGCGAAAAACAAACAATTACAACCTCAGGACTGGGAAGGCAACACCTTTACCATTTCAAATCTGGGGATGTTTGGTATAGACCAGTTCACTGCCATCATTAACCCTCCGGATGCTTGTATCCTGGCTGTCGGTGGCATCTCTCAGCAACCCATCGTAAAAAATGGTCAGATTGTACCTGGCAATATCATGAAGGTCACCCTATCTTGTGACCATCGGGTAGTGGATGGCTCTGTAGGTTCAGCCTTCCTTCAGACCTTAAAGTCTTTCCTCGAAGATCCTGTTCGTATCCTTCTCTGATGATTCAAAGACTTATATTCTCCGCCCTTCTGCTACTCTTCATCAGTTTCTCAGGATGTAGCAACAAAGAGGATTTAGAATTATCCGGAGGGATTGACCTGGAGGCAGTCGCTGCAAGCGAGACCCTAAGTCCCCGGGAAAGAGCCAACAGTATGATGGAGGCCTTAAACTCTCTTATCAGAGTAGTTGCTAAAGAAAAAGACGACAAAAAAGCAGCTGCTACTTTGGATGCCTATCTTGATGCCCATTCTGAGCAATTAAACAAGATAACACAGGATTTTGGAGACTGGTCTCTAAACGCATCCCAGGAAGACCTTATGGGGTATATAGGGGACTTACAAAGCAAACCCTACTATGCTGAACTGGATTCTAACCTAACCCTTGTTGGATATCGAATGGCCGAAAGCCCGGAACTGGAAAAATCCATGTCCAAATTATTGGCTCTGATTAATCCCCCTTCTTAGAATTTATTTATTTATTTGGGCTTGGTGCAAGCCCCTGCTTGGTGCAAGCCCCCGCTTGGTGCAAGCCCCCGCTTGGTGCAAGCCCATACTCAAGTGATCAAGGCAAAATTTTGATTACCTCAAACAATGGCTTTAGGCCACAATTATTCTACTATGAAATTGACTTGTTAGACCAAGTAAGGAATTATTACTTGGCATCGTACACCACTTGCGTAACGGTTTGTCCAACCGCTTTCAACACAGGCTTGGAGATATGTTGAATATCATCCACTTCTGTGTGCCAATGTTCAAAGAAACCTTTGCCATTTAAATCCCGGGCAATAATATCAATCATCGGAATTCCGGCAATACGATTCACATACAGGTGATCATCTAAAACTGCACCTTGATTATGAAAGGGGAAAAATTCCCCGTATCCAAGAGCATGGGCTGTCTCCCAAACTTTATTTACGATTGCACCCGCAAAATATACGGAGGATTGTTCCTGAGGAAACCAGGTATTGACCCCACCTACCATATCCAGATTGATTCCCATTGTTGCGTTATAGCCCGCAACATGCGGATTGGTTGCCCAGTATTTGCTGCCAAGGCACCAGGACTCTTCATCTTGTTCCTGACCCTGATCTTCTGCATCCCAAAAAATTATGTCGACCCCGAGTGCCGGTTTATTTGCCTGAAAATTTCTTGCCATCTCCAACAAGACAGCAACCCCACTTGCCCCATCATTCGCTGCGGGAACTGCCTGTCGAGAGTCTTCCGTTTCATCGGCAATATGCCGGCTATCCCAATGGGCAGACAATAAAATTCTTTGTTTCACCTCAGGTGCCCATGAGGCAATGACATTATACCCTTTCAAGGATTGTCCATCATGCCGGCGGGCGGTAAAAGATTGCAATTGCACCACGCCCCCATAACTTTCTAATTTTCCTTTAAGCCATTGTGCACATTTTTCCTGAGCCTTGGAATTGGGAACTCTTGGCCCAAAGGCCAGTTGCTGCTCGATAAAAATAAATGCCGAATCTTCATTGAACACCGGCGCCTTTGCAAATGCCGGCTGAGGTTTCTGCGTTGTAGTCGTTTGTTCTTTTGAATCCTCTCCACAAGAGATCAGGATACCTGTCAAGATTAACAGGAGCAGTAAATTATATTTCACGATCTGGTTCGTATGTCCAGGAAACACCTTCCCGGGAGTCTTTGAGATAAATATGTAGCGCTTCTAATTGTTTTCGAATTGCATCCGCTTTTTCAAAATCTTTTGCAGCTTTCGCATCCTTGCGTTGTTGAATTAATATCTCGACCAAACCGGCAAGTGCCTCATCTTTTCTGCCATTTACCTCTCCACCGGATTCAGGCAGTAGACCTAAGATATCCGAAAACCAGGTAATATAATCCTGCGCCAGGGCTTGGATTGCCTCGGCAGGCACCTGGTTTAAGAGCGAAGGCTCTGTGGACAGTTTTTGCAACAACCCCTGTACCCCAAACATTTCAGCAATAACTTTTGCCGTATTGAGATCATCGTTCATGCTGCCTGAACACCTTTGCCCAAAAGATTCAGCGTCCCCGAAAAATTCCGGAACCGATATAACCGATGGATTTCCCTTGTCACGAATTATCAACGCCGCTTCATAGGCAAGTGAAAGTTTTTTCCAGGCCTTCCAGGCAGCAGTAAGACCCTCATTCGAAAAATCCAAAGTTGAACGATAATGCCCCTGAAGAACAAAGAAGCGAATGGCCATTGGAGGATAAGCTTTATCCAGGGCCTGATGATCCCCACTATAAAACTGATGGAGACTGATGGAATTATTTAGGGACTTGCCCATTTTCTGACCACCAATGGTAATCATATTACAATGCAACCAATACCGGGCTTCATTCCGATGTTCGTGAGCACAAGGATGGTGAGCAGCATTGGCCTGAGCAACTTCAGCTTCATGATGCGGAAACATAAGATCCAGCCCTCCGCCATGAATATCAAACACCGGCCCCAGATATTTTGTACTCATAGCGGTACATTCAATATGCCAGCCGGGAAACCCAACGCCCCAGGGGGAATCCCACTGCATGATATGACCTGAATCTGCTTTTTTCCAGAGGGCAAAATCCAATCGGTCATGCTTTTCTTCCTGACCTTCCAACTCCCGATAACCCTCCATCAGATCCTCCACTTTCCGGCCGGATAAAATGCCGTATGGATACGCTTCGTTGTATTTGCGAACACTGAAATATACAGAACCATTGGATTCATAGGCAAAGCCCTTATCCATAATTTCCCGAATCATTGAAATTTGTTCAGGGATATGACCGGATGCACGCGGCTCAATCGATGGGCGAAGGTTATTGAGGGCATCCATATCCCGATGATATGAATCCGTAAAGCGTTGAGCCACTTCCATTGGCTCTAATTTTTCGAGTCTCGCCTGCTTAATAAGCTTGTCCTCCCCTTCTCCATGCACCTCATCCGTCAGGTGGCCGACATCCGTTACATTTCTCACATAGCGCACTTGGTAACCAAGGTATTTCAGGTATCGGAACACGACATCAAAAGTCAGAGCAGATCTTGCGTGCCCCAAATGGGCATGACCATACACCGTTGGACCACAGACATACATCCCCACAAATGGAGGATTGAGGGGTTGAAAGACCTCTTTAGTGCGTGTCAGAGTGTTATAAATTTCCAATCGGTTCATAGTGCGAATTTAAGAATAGTTCTTGGTTGGTTACCAAACAAGGGTAAGTAACTTACCAGAGGGGGGTAAGTAATTTACCAAAGGGGGGTAAGTAACTTACCAGAGGGAGGTAAGTAACTTACCAGAGGGGGTAAGTAACTTACCAGAGGGGGGTAAGTAACTTACCAGAGGAGGGTAAGTAACTTACCTTTAAATAATTTAAACGCCAATTCTTACCTTTGATCTGTGTTCAGAATCTTCATATCTGCCCTTTGGGGGATCACCTGCATTTCCCTGAATGCTGAAAATTTCCTGAAAAAAGAAAATCTCTTTACCAAAGGAAATAAACAGGATTCTATGCAACCTCTCCTTACCCGGGATAGATATGTATTAGGGAACACAGCAATGTCCTATGCAAGTCAGATAGAAGAGAGACTCAGTCCCCTGTTGTATTCCGGACTTGGATTTCAAACCTCTATTGGATACGAAAAATTAAGGGGTTCGAATCAATGCGCCTCTATTCAACGGTATCACGCCACATTGGCAAATTATGCCCTGACCAACTTCATTTCCACCCCACTCATGAATGCCAGGATTTATGCCACCAGAATCAATTTAACATATCAATATTCTAAACGAATTTACAAGGCCACATCGAACGGAATGGAAGTCTTCTTTGGTGGAGAAACAAGTATGATTGCACTCAATCGTCGCCATGGGAATTTTTACAATAATGCGCTCGCATACTCCTGGTTCTTAGGCATAGGAGGGTGTGGTGAAATTCGCTATCCTTTTGAAGCATTAAAAAGGGATTGGGAGTTAACTATAAATGGACAACTCAGTATGCTTGGCCTTCGGGTTCAACAAGCGTATGGTTCTGGGATGCCCAAAGGATTTCTTGATCCAGGGATTAAAACCCTTCCGGCTACGATGCAAAGCATTGAAGGGGCAGGCCTATGGAATTTTATTTCTACCTCCTGGCGCTGGCAGATGCGCTATTATCTAAGAAATAAAAATTTCATCAGTATAGGCACCTCCAGTAACTTTCACAACAGTCCGGGTAAGGAAGGAACAAAATATAGACTGGCCGAAACCGGCATTCAATTAGGAGGAGGATTTGCCTTTTAAGATGCGAACGCTCCTGATATCCCTGTCCATTTGGGTTTCGCTCACCGGCTGTGAGCAAATACTAACCTATCCAAAGTCGGATTCAAAACCCCAAACATGCTTCGAAACGATGTGGCAAACCCTTCACGATCGTTACAGTTATTTTAATTTGAAGGGAATTGACTGGGACTCCGTCAAAACCCTTTACCAGCCAAGGATAAAGAATGACATGTCGGATCGGGAATTATTTACAGTGCTTAAAGAAATGTTGTTTGTACTCAGAGATGGGCATGTAAACCTGGAATCCCCTTTTGATTTGGCAAGAAACTGGAACTGGTATCTTGACCGGCCTGAAAATTTCAACTATCCAATTTTGGAAAGGTACTATTTAAAAGAAGACTATGAAATAACAGGCCCTTTTGTGAATCGATGGTTCGGGAACATTGGATATATCTATTATGGATCTTTTAGTTCCGGATTTAGAGAGAATGAGTTGGACGCTCTTTTACAGAAATATAAAGACGCAAGGGGCCTGATAATAGATATTCGTAATAATGGCGGGGGGAGTCTGGACAATGCACGGGCTTTGCTCAAAAGATTTATCGATCAGAAAAGACCCGTGTTAGAATGGGAGTATAAGAATGGGAAAGGGATTGAGGATTTCTATCCTTCCCAAATAGAATATGGCGAACCGGGCGGAGAAATTAGGTTCACAGGTAAAATCCTGTTGTTGACAAATCGGAGTAGTTATAGTGCGGCAACTTTTTTTACCGCGATGATGAAAAGTATTCCTGAAGTATTGTCTATTGGGGATACAACAGGAGGTGGAGGAGGCTTACCCTGGCTGGCCGAGCTGCCCAATGGCTGGCAGTATCGGTTTTCCAGCACCCGCAGTAAAATGCCCAGAGGGCAAGATTTAGAACCGGGAATTCCCGCAGATTCTGTCATCGTTCAAACGCCGGAAGATCTCGCCGGAAATAAAGACCCGATTCTTGAGGCTGCCATAAAAATGTTAAATTAATTTCCGCTTGGTGCAAGCCGTCGCTTGGTGCAAGCCGCCGCTTGGTGCAAGCCGATTTACATTTTATCGGAATTATTTTGTTCCTGATGAAATCGCCCATGGTTTTGATTTGGCAGAAGATTATTTACACCCCAGCTTAATTTCTCCATAAATTTTTCCTGTCTCACCTCACATACCTGAAGCGTACAAATTCTGCAAGTATCCGAATGACAGGCATCCACATGGATAAACCACTCCACCGGTCGCCCATCAAGATCGGAGATTTTATCTTCAATTTCGCTGACGAGAGCATGAGACTCAACCACATTCATGTACCAGGGTGCCGTTATGTGGCAATCAACATGAATCAATATACCATATTGAACAATTCTGAGATTATGGACATCAATCAATTCAGGCTTTCTAATATTATTCAGGCGACCGGCAATTTTTTCCAATAACCCATAATCCATTTCATCCATAATGCCTGCCAGAGATTTTTTTAGAATTCGAATTCCGGAATACATAATGTAAATTCCAAATATAATTGCAACCAAATTATCTAACCAAACCTCTCCGGTAATCAATACTAAACTCAGCCCTATGATTAACCCCAAGGTGGACCATCCGTCACTCATCAAATGCTTACCGGAAGCCTGTAGCGTCATGGAATGAACTTGAATACCTCTGCGATACACCAACCAGCCAGCCAGCCCGTTTAATCCTCCGGCAACAGCAATTAAGACCAGCCCGATATCTAAAGAGGATAATTCCACCGGAATAAAAAAGTTGTAAATCGCCTTAATTAGAATTGTAATACCCGCTGCCAGTATCATAGACCCCTCCAGGGATGCAGAGATCCATTCAATACGCCCGTGCCCGTATGGGTGATTTTCATCCCTGGGCAAGGCCGCCAGATAAAGACTATACAACCCAACCAAACCAGCAGTAAGATTGACTACTGATTCCAATGCATCTGTCATGACAGCATTAGAACCAGTAAGAACCCACGCGATTACCTTGATAATGAACAAGGCAGCCCCAAGAAGACTGACACCTGTTTGAACCCGAATGTTGACTTGGCCTGAGTTGGCATTCATATTAGCTTCCAATTCCTTTACAAATCAACTCAATTTCCAGATGGTTACCAACCCGGAGTAAGTTACTTACCATAAAAAAAGGCCTTTGTTACCAAAGGCCTTTTTATTTTGCAAAGCTTATTGTATGACCAATCGCGTGGTATGTTCTTCACCCGAGTTCATCAGTCGAACGAAATATATCCCGGGAGTATTATCTTTTAGGTCAATAAGGCAAGGGGAATTATCTGTCTCATGTTGATGCGTCATGAGTTTTTTACCTGAGCCATCATATACAGACAAGGTAGTTCCTGTTTTCAATCCGGTGAAATAAAACTTGCCGGAAGAAGGATTCGGATAAATCTGAACAAATTCAAAAATTGAGGACTGCACAGAAGAAATCACAACCGGCAACAAATTAGAAGTTCCGGGACATCCCTCTTGCGTTACGATTACACTATAAGTTCCGGATGAGGTAGGAATAAATGTACTTGTTGTAGCACCTGAAATATCTGTCCCGTTTAATTGCCACTGATAAGTAGCAGGACCGGTCACACCGTTAATACTCAAGGTTTGTGTACCGGTAATGATCGGGGTAGGTATTGTATTGACAAGGACCACCGGTGTGCCGGAAATACCACCTGAGCAAGAGGCACCGGTAACACTAACCAAACTGTAACTGGTGGTCGTACCAGGGGTTACAGATATTAAAAAGGTATTGGAAGTGATGCCATTCAAAGTGATGTTGCTAGTCCCATTGGTATATACGACATTCCATGGCGCAGAACCGGATAAATTTAGACTCAAAGAGGCCACGCTACCCGCACAAATGGTCTGGTCGCCTGCAAGGGCTGCCTGAGGGCTAGGCGTTACCGAAATAACCGCTGAACCCAAAACATTACCGGGACATTGACCCGCATCCGAAACAGAAGTTAAGGCGTAAGTTGTTGTCGCAGTGGGCGTCAGCTGTATTAAATAGGGAGAAGAGGTAATACCTGTCATAGTTGTATTGCCTGAACCATCTGAATAGGTAAAATCATAAGGCATGGCACTACTCAATAAGGTCACCGTCAAGGTAGCAGTATTACCGGAGCAAATACTTCCGCTACCTGAAATAGTTGCACTTGGGGGCGTATTTAGCGTAATAACGGCCGGACTTCCGGTTACGGTACCGGAGCACAAATTGCTCACAGAGGAAACAGAATAGGTGGCACTGCCACCGGGCGTAATATTAATGAGATAAGGAGAACTATTTAACCCCGTAACCGTGGTAAGATTCGCCCCATCTGAATAAGTCATATCCCATGGACTGTTGCCAGTCATGTTTACCGTCAACTGCACCGTTGAACCTGAACAAACAGACTGTGTCCCGGAAATGGAAGCCGTTGGTAAGGCTTCAACAGTTACAACTGCATCCCCATTTATATTTTGATTACAAAAGGCATCTTGAATGTTTGTCAAGGAATAAGTGGTGGTACTTCCTGGCGTCACATGAACCAAATAGGGATTAGCCGTAACACCCGTTTGAATGACAGGTGTTGTACCTGAAGTATAAGAGATGGTCCATGGACTTACGCCTGTTAGGGTAAATGATAGCGGTGCAGAGGCTCCAGAGCAAATAGATTGGGTCCCGGCAAGTGAAACGGTTGGAATCGCACGAACTGTAATTCCTGCAGCCCCTGAAGCATTTCCGGTACAAACCGCGTTTGAAACGGTGGTGAGGGAATAGGTCCGAGAGGAAGAAGGAGTCACAGAGAGCAAAGCCGGGCTTGAGGTAATCCCGTTTACTGTGACAGGCGTGATCCCGTCCGTATAGGTGAGAGACCAGGGAGTGCCATTGGTTAGTGTGACACTGAGCGTAGCAGCACTGCCGGCGCAAATGGAATTATTTCCGGCAAGTGTGGCAGTTGGAGGCGCTGAGGGATCAACCGTTATGATGGCTGCTCCTGAACCGGAAATCGTTGAAGCCCCGCAGGCATCACTACTGGCAGTAACAGTGTAGGTGGTGGTAGCAGAAGGGGTCTGACTAAAGGAATAAGGACTACCGGTAAGACCAGTTACAGTAGTGGGCGTAGTACCATCGGTCCAGGTAACCGACCATGGGGCCACCCCAGTTAAGGCAACATTCACAGAGGTCGATACTGAATTACAAATTGTTTGATTACCGGAAATCGAAGCAATCCCTGCTAGGGCTGAAACGGAAACCACAACATTCGTATTGGTGATAGTTGGAACACCACAGGGACCACTAACGGAACTTATTGAATAAGTTGTGTTGGCGGAAGGGGTAACAGAAAGGGAATAAGGAGAACTGGTGATACCGGTCACATTGGTGGGTGTAACGCCATCAGTCCAAGAAAAAGACCAAGGCTGCCCCCCAGTGTAAGATACAGAAAGCGTAACAGAGGCCCCCGAACAAATGGTTGTATTTGAGGTAATGGCAGATGAGGGTGTTCCGGCACACGCCACCACACTCACATCATCAATAGCTAAACCATCATCTGTGCCCGCGACATTCCGATCTACCCATGCCAGCCAAATACTTTGTCCATTGGCAATGGATAAACCTGTAAGGGTAAAGGATAAAGTTTGACGATTGACGGATAGGTTACCATCGAGTAAGCCGGAAGTTACGGTAGAGCCATAATTGGCTGCAGGTGTAATAAAATTCAAAGCCGTTACGCCTACCCAAGTACCGGAATTAATGCCTAAACCTGTGGCATTAAGACTATATAGAAAACTAATTGAATCGGGTGTCGTGCGGGCAGTAGCTTTTCGCCATTGCTCTCCGGTATAGGTGATGGTTAAATTGGATACCGTGCTGCCTGTATTGTTGGTATATTGGGCACCGACCCAGACGGAATCCAAACTTCCTGAATTTAATGCCCCCCAGGCTCTTTCGGAATTAGAAGCAGACCCAAAACTATAGGTATCGCCGGTAGTTCCGGATCCGGTACCCACTCTATAGGTATTATTCGCATTGGTGCCGATTTCCAGGAAGCTCCAGTTGGTTGGAGGCACAGTAGAAGAGGTTGCAGTAAATTCAAGCGTATTAAAATCCTCGGTATATGGCGTACCCAGGGCCGAAATGGAAACCTGACCAAACAAGGAATAAGAAGATAAAATCAGAGTGAAGTAGCAAACAAAAGAAATTGAGGAAATTTTGTAGTTCATAGCCTGAATAAAATTTACCCAAATTAACGATTTTTTTTGACACCAAATTCGGAAATCGAATCATGCCAACATCAATTCTACAAGAAATTTACCCAGCAATATTTTATCACTTAATGATGATTTTTACCCGAAATATCCCGTGTTTGTTAATGACCCGCAAAAAGTAATTTCCCGGACTAATCTGCCCTTTGAGTTTAACTTCCCGGACAATTTTACGGCCCGGTGAAATAGCATCTTCCTCAAAGAGTATTCTTCCCTCTGAATTAATCCAGGCAATATTGGCAACATCTCCCGCACTGAGATAATTAACAGAAAAAGTAAAATCGCCGTCATTAGGATTTTCATAAATAACCACATAATCCAGGTAGGGCTTTATTGGCATCACTATGGTATCTCTCCGGGCACTGCACATCCCTAAATGCATGAGGAGTCCGACAGGATAACTGACATAATCTGCATATTCATGAATCGGAAATGAATCCCGACTTTCAAATTGATCCCCAAATGACCAAACCAGGCTATCATAAGCAGACGGTCCATGTCCAAACCAAAACACCAAATCAGAATCTCTTGCGGTAATCACAGGCTCCGGCTTAGGATAAATCGGAATCTGAACGGTATCCTCGCGTGAGTTTTTACAATCAGGATTAGACACGCCTCCTAAACCTAACACCAGCAAACTATCTCCCGGATCAAAGACCCATGCGTATGGGCTTTGTGTAATGCCAATGATGGAATCTACTTCCCCATTTTTTGAAAAATAAAATTTCCAGGGTGATGGCCCGGAGAAATTCAAAGTATTCTCGGCTATTTCGCCCCGACACAACCAATCAGGCCCCTGATAATTCCAATCCGGAACCTCATTAATTTTCACCAGTACAGAATCATTTAATCCCAATGCCTCACAGATATTTGACACCTGAGTTAGTATATATTGGGTGGTGTTTAATGGTGCTACAGGCAATACCCAAGGCGATTGGACGACACCGCTGAATACCTGTGGAATCCCATTTTCCATCACGATAAAGCTCCATGGACTTTCCCCGGTTAAATCCATCTGAAGCTGACCATTCCCCCCTTCACAAAATGCGGTATCCCCTGTTAAGTCAGCGGTGGGCGGTTGCAAAACAAAAACTTCCCCCATGCCGGAAACACTACCCGAACCACACTGATTGTCATTTACAGCAACGAGTTGCCAGGTGGTATAAACCTGAGGGCTTACACTAAGGATATAATTGGCTTGCGTGATACCGGTGATGGTATTATTGACAGTACCATCTGTCCAGGTGATATCCCATGGCGGAACACCCGACAGATTCACAGATAGCTGACCACTCTGTCCATTACAAAGCGTGGCGCTACCACTAATGCTTGCAGTGGGAGGATCTGCAACCAACAAGGACGTTGATGCGCCCCCAACCCCACTACAGAAAGAATCCTGAACTGACAAAATGGAATATAACCCGGAACTTGGATTGGCTACATTCATGACGACAGGCGTGCTCATAATGGAGTTCATAAAATATTGAACCGTACCATCTGTCCAGTCAATCTGCCAGGGAGGTGAGCCTGTTAATTGAAAAGACAATTGCAGAACATTGGGACGACAGAGAACTGCAGGACCAGAAACCTGAGCTGTCGGAATCGGCCTCAGCGTAAAGATGGCGCTTCCGGAAGCAGAACCGGGGCAAATTCCGGAATACGAGCTAACAAAACTATAAGTTGTATTACTGTTAATCGTTACCGGAACCTGATGAATTGTGGTAGAAATATTGGGGATACTATACAGGGAGGAACCATCTGTGTATTGAATGTTCCAGGGTGGCAGCCCCGAAAACTGAAAATTCAACATTCCTGTTCCGGATGTACCACAGAGGTCCTGTCCGCCGGAAAGTATAGCAAAATGGGTATAACCTTTGGTAATTCTCGCGGAACCGCTTAAAGGACTGGCGGCCCCACAGGTATTCATCACCTGCATCAAGGTATAGGTGGTGGACTGCACCGGATTTACGGTGATAATCCAGGGGCTTGAAGAAATCCCATATTGAGTATATTGCGCAGTACCATCGGACCAGGTCATATCCCATGGCGGAAGACCATTTAGCTGAACCGTAATATCTGCAGGAGGACCGCTACAAATGGTATGATCTCCACTCATGACAGCAGACGCCAATCCCCAGGTTAATTGAGCCACCTGAGAAGTGTCCAAATGGGTCCCACAACTCACAACTGCCCGATAACGGGTGTCCTGAGTAAGTCCGGAATAGGCCTGGGAGGCAGTCGTATTGCCAATAACATTCCAGCCTGCATAAGGCGGGTTGGCATACTCCCATCTTTGAATGAGACCGTTGTATCCCGTAAGGTTTAAGGTACCAGAATTGCCCGGACAAATCGTCTGATCGGCACTTACACTGCCTGCAGATAAATTTGGGAAGCTGCCATATAAAATCGTCTCATTGCCAGGCTGACTCACCCAACGCAGCGTCCCTCCACTCGAGGTTGACTGCCAACCATACATGCGAATGGCAATCTGATCACCTGCAGTGAGCGAAGGTATCGCACTAAAATCAATGGACAATCTAAACAGGCTCCCATTTGCGTATCCGGAAATATCAATAGACGCATTTACCGGCTGAGGCGTCCCATTGTTAATTACATAATAGAATCCAAGGCGTTGGGGCGGGAAATTAGGGCTCTTGCGAAGCCATAGCCTTAAAGAATCCAAACGAAAAGGGCATCCTGCCCCGGAAACTCTGAATTCAAAATAATCATTATCGTTTAAATTAAGGGTGGCACCCGATGCCCAACTATCTGCATTACTGCCAAGCGGACTTGTGTGGTTAATACACCCTAAACCCGGCCCTCTTTCAAGACTGCTAATGGAAATCCCCTGAACCGCGGCAAATGTATTGGCTCCGGGGCATACAGGACTCGATACCGTCAGCGTACTCTGAAAGGATGGAATCTGTGCACATAACTGTAAAAGGCATGAAGACAATATCAATCCCCAAATGACTGATAAGCATAAACTTCTAAACAGCGTTATTGAAAACAAAATGGTGTTTATCTGCACTTTCCTGATTCCTCCGCGATTCGATGGAGGCATTGCCTATTGAAATTCATTGTAAAATACGAAAATCTCTGTGATGCCATAATGTAGAAGTGTCCTAAAATCAATATTTTTGTACAAACGGAATAAAACAAAGGTTTAACACATCGAATTATGGCAAAAACAACATTAGGCATTGGCTCCAGAATTAACCATCCGGAATTTGGAGATGGTGTGATCATCAATTACACCAGCGATATATACAGAGTTTCGTTCATGGCCTATGGCATCAAAGAAATCTCAAAAGAATTCAGTGGAATTGGAATCATTGAGGAAATTGACCCCGATGAAGATCGTATTTCTTTGGAGGATGTAGAACGACTTCTTGTTAAGACCTTAAGAAAATGGTCAGACATCACGGAACCGGTTTTATTAGGACAAAGATGGACCGGAGGAAAAATGATTTTGCAACCCGGCGATAAAACGCTAGCATCCAAGGAAGTCCCCATTGAAACCTTCTTCCACAAAATCGTCATGGTAAGAGACCGTCTTCGTACCCTTGAACAAAGGGTGAATGCATCCAAACTCAGTGATGAAGACAAAGTTAATATTCAACAATACATCACCCGAATTTATGGCTCGCTCACGACTTTCAATGTATTGTTCAGGTTTCAGGAAGATCAGTTTATAGGAGAAAAGTCGAAGGATTAATTGTGCCGGCACTAAAGTGTCGGATAAACGAATATGCCCTTCCGGCACTAAAGTGTCGTACAAAATAATATGCCCTTTCAGGGCAAGGGGTTAAGGTGGGAATGTTATGCGCCACCCTACGAGAAGGAAGCAATTTGACGGGATAAAAATACACCCTCTCCTACGGGGTTGTGGTTTATATTCTATCCGTCCCAGACCTGTTGGATGCCATGGGGTATCGAATTGAAGCATGTTCCAACAGGGGTCAATCCTCATACGCTATGAATTGAATTGTCGCAAAGACAAAATACCTCTCGGTTTTACCGATCATTAAAATCAAAATTGAGGCAAGAAAGACAGAATTCAAAGCGATGTTTTCAGGAAAGATTTTTCCTGGTATTTTAAGCTAATAAGCAATTGAATTCCTGTTTGGATGAGAACAGGGAGATAAGGGTCATGTGATGGAGCAAAGATACTCCGGGCTGTACTCAAACTTTCGGACTCTGACGCTCCCCGGCAGTATAATAATACCTTAACACAATGAGAAGAGAGAAAAAGGAGGGCACCAGGTGCAAGTATGTGTAGGGAACGAGCAGAAAGGCAAAAAAGAAGGTGAGATAAATCTTAAAGGACACCAAAAGTTTAAGGTCTTCTGGAACATTTTTGCCCAATTTATATACCGCAATTCCGGCAAGAAGCGTCCCGAATAAAGCACCGGCAAGATTAAGGATGCGTGCGAGCATAAATTTATCTTCGAGGCTTCCCTGAGCGTAGGTATAAACCCAGGAAGCAAATCCAAACCCCTGAAACAATTGAAAGGGAGGGTCTCCGGCTGCCTGCCAGGCCTGCCCTTTCCATTCCCCCATTGCGGCGATAGGATACGATTCGAAGCCTTTCCAGAAGGACAGTGGCTCAGAGATCAAAAAGGGAAATACATACAACAACAAAACACCCGCCAGGGTAAAAAAGGCTGTCTTTCGAAATTTGTCTTCGGACAGTTTTTTATAGAGCAGAATATAGAGTGGCATCCAAAAAGCCAGAGTATAACGGGACAAGAGGGTAAGAATGAGGCCACCGCCCCGAATCCAGGGTTGGGTGTAAGAGAAGCCTATTCCCAGCATCAAATACCAGGCGGTAATCAGAGTTTCGATGGTATGGCCAAAGGTGTCAGGGTTCCATTTCATCCAGGCAAACAATAGGATAAAAGGAAGAAAGGCACGAAGCAGGCCATTCCATCCGGACAAACCGGATTTTCGAAGTAAATGAACAAGCAAACCAATAGCGATCCATAAAAAAAACAAAGCCGTCCATCGGTGATCAAAACCAATAACGGCAGAAATCACGAAAGGCAACCACTGCATGGGGAGATAATTCGGCGTACAAGGTAAATCGCCGCATTTCCCCTCTGTGTACACCGGTTCGGCCGCCAAAAAACGATCGAGATAAATCGAATCCAGGGTGGGAATGATATCGGAATACTTGGGATTTAAAGGATAAGATTCAACAATATACATCATCATGCCCCCACTCAGGATTACGCCAATCACCCAAATAATAAGGGCATGCGTGCGGGTCATAAAAATGCCTTTTTTGCCCGGGCGGTGCCACTGGGCGGGAAACAACAGAGGAATCAAACCAAGACTCAAGCCCAATACCAGGAAAGCAATCGGGCTATAGAAAAACCCCAACCTGCCACGAAAGACCGTAAACAGTAGGCTTTCAGCAATAAAAAACAATAAGACCAAAATTGGGGGAAGCATCATACCTTGCAGCAGGGAGAAATTTTCATGCGTTGACGAGGGACAAGCCTTGAATGGCTTTGGCAACATCTTCCATCAACCACATGGGGGTAGAAGTGGCGCCACATATCCCTACAGAATTACAATTATCGAACCAGTAAGATTCGATTTCCTTTTCATCGGATATAAAATAAGATCTTGGATTTATGGATTTACACACTTCATATAACACCTTGCCGTTAGAACTTTTTTTACCGGACACAAAAATGATGACATCATAACGACTGGAAAAAATTCTTAACTGAGGATCACGATTAGACACCTGACGACAAATGGTATCATTGGCTTTAAACTGCTCTGCGCGCGCTTCAATCAGGCCTTTAATTTTATAAAACCCTTCTGTGCTTTTGGTCGTCTGACTAAAAAGAGAAATGGGGCGTGAAAAATCTATCTTTTCGAGGTCCTCCTCTTTTGTGACGATAATTGCCTCCTGATGGGTTTGGCCAATGAGTCCATTCACTTCTGCATGCCCGGGCTTACCATAAATAACAATCTGAGCATCTTCTTCATAAGCATTACGCACCCGATTTTGAAGCTTAAGCACAACAGGGCAAGAAGCATCAATCAGCTCAATATTATTTTCAAGGGCGATGCGGTAAGTTTCCGGAGGCTCACCGTGTGCACGAATTAAAACAGTTGTATCTCTTAACTCATTGAGATCCGCATGGTCAATTATCTTCAGACCTTTGGCCTCAAGTCGCTGAACCTCCTTGTCATTGTGAACAATATCGCCCAGACAATAGAGATAACCATTTTCATCCAGGTAATCTTCTGCCATCTCAATGGCATAAACGACCCCAAAGCAAAATCCAGAGTTGTTGTCTATTTCTACTTTCATGAATTCACAAGATTTTCAGTTGAACCCGCCAGTATGATTTTTTCTGCCAAAGCTTTAACTTTTAGTACCTGTTCCTCGATGATGAGATGACTGGTATCAATTTCGATGGCATCTTCTGCTTTACGCAACGGGCTCTCCTGACGATTCATATCAACAAAATCCCGGTGCAATAAATTCGCACGGATATCCGCCTCAGACATTTCTGTGGCTTTGGCTTTTAATTCGAGGGCCCGGCGTTTGACACGAATATCCAGGTCGGCAGTTAGGAAAATTTTCAATTCAGCCTCTGGAAATACAACAGTACCAATATCCCTTCCATCCATCACGACCCCTCCATTTTTGCCAATGAGTTGTTGTTGATGAACTAAAACTTCACGAATTTCTTTAACCGTACTATATTCACTGACTTCATTGGATACCGAAGGATGACGGATATAGGTTTCTACACATTCCCCATTCAAATGAATCAGGGGCAGTTCAGACTCCGGAACCGGAAGGAAGGCCAAATGAATTTCACTGAGCGCCTTTATAATGCCCGGTGTATCTGTGTAATGAATTTGGGCTTGCTGCAGATACCAGGTAACGGCCCGGTACATAGCACCGGAATCAATGAATACATAAGCCAAAGATTTGGCAAGAAATCGGGCAGTGGTGCTTTTCCCGCAGGAGGAGTAGCCATCAATGGCTATATTGATTTGCTTCATGAACAGGTGATAAAATTACGAAAAATCAGAATGTATTGGCGGAATACCTGAATGAAACAAGACGCCCTAATACCCGGAGAAATTCAATTCGGTCTTGCGAACTATATTTCCCCGTAATTTCGTTTTATTATCATGATGAACATCGGATTACGCACCCTACTCTACTGTTTTCTCCTGATTGTGGGAGAATGCGTAATTGCACAAACGGATATTTTCGGGGACTTAACACAGCATCTGAACCAAAAGCCCAAAATGACCCTGGCATTTGACAACCGAAATACTTTCCTTTTAGGACAAAATGCCAATATCATTGGAATTCGAGCAGGGCTTGACTTTAATGGAAGGGTAAGAGTTGGCTTGGGGGGACATCGCTTGAATACCCTAATCCCTAGAATCTTGATTTTAGGACCTGACAACAACCAAACTGATTCAGCTACCTTAAAAACAGAAATCGCATTTGACTATTTGGCGCTGTACTCCGAATATGCTTTTTTCAAATCCAAACGATGGGAGTTTGGAATTCCGGTTTACCTGGGATTGGGGAGAGCTGCTTATCGGGACGATGGGAACAGATACAAAAACGCGGTGGTCTCGCTTCTGGAAACCTCCCTTTATGGTCAATTTTACATCTTCTCCTGGCTTGCTTTTCATGGCGGTTCCGGATACCGAATCATGCTCAAAACCAATAAAGATATCACCGGTAGGCTCTCCGGCCCCGTTTATACACTCGGGGTAAAGGTGTGTGTGGGAGAGGCCTATCGTTCCATTTTTACCAGAAAGTCATGAGTCGAGTTTTCCTTTTGTTGCTATTAACCCCTACCCTGTTTTTCTTATCCTGTCAAAAAGAAGCAGGCAAAGGTGGACAAGCTAAAATTACCGGGAAAGTAGTTCACCATGACAAGCCTATTCCCTTTGCCTCCGTCTTTATCCATTACGGCTCTTTAGAATCACCGGGAAATAAACCTTCAGACTATCAGGATAGCACCAGGGCAGATGAACAAGGACATTTCGAATTTAAGGATCTGCATAAAGGTCGGTATTATCTGTATTCAACAGGCTGGGATGGTTTATGGACACCACCCTCTGTCGTATTCGGGGGAGTGCCGGCAGAGATATTCCAAAGAAAAGAAGCGGTTGAAATCACCCTACCTGTTTCGGAATGAAATTCTGCTCATACATATACCTGTTCATTTTCCTATTGGCCTGCCGTCATGAAAAAGCAGAAGGCCCGGATGGCAATTTTCCCAAAGAAATTTCAGAAATCCTCCTTACAACCTGCGCCACGCCGGGATGCCATTCAAGTCAAAGCAGCCTCAATGCAGCAGGTCTGGACTTGAGTTCCTGGCATAACCTGATGGCAGGCAGTCGGACCGGGGCAGCAGTGGTCCCCTATTCTGTGGAAGGCAGTTTTCTGTTCAATTTTATCAATACCTATTCAGACCTTGGTTCCAGGCAGACGCCAACGATGCCCCCCAACGGACAACCCTTATCCCGGGAACAGGTCCTGACATTGAAACAATGGATACAGTCCGGTGCACCGGATAAAAATGGGAACATTGCCTTCTCCGGAAATCCCTCCCGAAAAAAAATTTATGTCGTTAATCAGGGGTGCGATATTATGTCAGTGATAGACATCGAAACGGGCTTACTGATGCGATCCATCCCATTAGGAAAATCCCCGGCCATTGAATCCCCACACAGTGTGCGCATCCGACCAGATGGAAAAGTTGGCTATGTGGTATTTCTCCAAACCACTTTCATTCAATATTTTAATACGGAAACAGATCAAATTTTAGGAGAAATCGAAATTGGCGAAGGCCAATGGAATACCCTCGTCTTTTCCAGCGACAATCGCTATGCCTTTGCGGCAGATTTCAACCCGGATGGAAAGATTGCCTGTGCCGATCTCCAGCGGAATAAATTGATTCAAACCTATGGAGGTAGTGGCTTTCTTGTTAATCCACACGGACAGGCTTACCACCCCAACAAGAAAGAACTATGGGTTGCACCACAATATGGGAATTTTGTCTATCGCCTCGATGTAAGTGACCCGATGAATCCCTCTAAGTTAGACCCGATTATTTTGGACAACAGCGGAATTCCTACTACAAATCCCGGACTAGACCCGCATGAAATTCTCTTCTCACCGGATGGGCAAAATTTATACACCACCTGCGCGCGAACGAATGAATTAAGAATCACAGACACCGAAACCGGGCAATTGCTCAAAGTCATTTCAACCGGACTTTATCCTCAGGAGTTAAGCATCAGTAAAAGTGTAACATATCCCTATCTCGCCATCAGTTGTATGGAAGACTCGACGAGTTTCCCTCAATTGGGACGAGGTTCGGTAAAAGTCTTGAATTGGAAAACCTTTGAAACCGTGTCGGAATTTTATCCGGGATTTCAGCCCCATGGATTGGTCCTCGATGAACGAGATGGAATGCTCTGGGTTGCCAATCGAAATGTTTCGACGGGAGGACCGGCGCCCCATCATAGCAGTTCTTGTAATGGCAACGCCGGTTATGTCAACCGATTCCAGGCATCAAATGGAATCAAACAAAATCCATATCCAATTTGGCTCTCTATAGATCCTTATGGGATTTGTATTCGCTGAAGCGTACATACCTCAGACTTGTGTGGCGGGTAGAATATAAATACCCGGAAATATCATTTCCGAAATCCTATTGATACGCCATCATACGGTAGAAATACCTGGGGAGAAAGATAAAAGTTTCCGCTTGGTGCAAGCCCCCGCTTGGTGCAAGCTTCCGCTTGGTGCAAGCCCCTGCTTGGGGTAAAATTATGGGGACTTTTATTGAGGATACCCAAGCGCGGAAGGCTGGAAATCCTAAATCCTAAAATTAAGACCTACGATTTACCAGAATCTCCGTACTTTCAGGTATGAATTTACGGGTCTTACTTTTCCTCCTGAGTCTTGCCTACCATCTATCTGCTCAAAACTGGCAATCCTATTCTCCCCCTGTATTAGTCAATGGAGATACCCTGAAACTAGCCTGGGCCGGGGGACTGAATAACCCGGTGATCTCGAATATAGACCTGAATTTTGATGGACAGCAAGACATCCTGATCTATGAAAAGGCAGGTAAAATACTAATGCCGTTCTTACAAATCGGGAATACCGGAAATCCACAATGGCAATATGCCCCAATTTATGCATCAGCCTTTCCTCAGGAAAATGCTACCTGGATGCTATTACAGGATTTTAATTGTGATAACAAACCGGACCTTTTTTATGGTAATTCTACCGGTAGAATTAAATGCTATCAAAATACTTCAGGAATAATTGGGCCTCTACAATTTACCTTGTATGCCAATTCGATAAAAACAAAATATCCATTTTTTACAGATTTATCCTATACCATTACCGACTTACCTGCCCTGATTGATATAGATGAAGATGGAGATATGGATATATTAACCTTTGCCGGAATTAGCACAACCGTTGAGTGGCACAGAAATTATGCAAAAGAAAATTACAATCGTTGTGACACTTTTGACTTTACAATGGAAACAGATTGCTGGGGATATTTTGCAGAAAATCAATTTAACAATAATGTCACTTTAAATATCTCCTGTAAAGGCAATACCGGGGGACAGAAAACATTACATTCCGGATCTACATTATTAGCGTTGGATATGGATGCAAATGGATCTAAAGAATTAATGATAGGGGATATCTCCTATAACACCCTAGTGCAACTCACCAATGGCGGCACACCACAAAACGCCCAAATGTCGGCAAAAGATACCACTTTCCCCTCCTATAATATCCCCGTTGATATGCAGGTCTTTCCTGCCGCTTATTATGCAGATGTGACGGCAGATGGGAATAGAGATTTAATTGTATCCCCCTTCCCGGAAAATGCATCCTGGAATGTAGGTAATATTTTATTTTATGAAAATACAAATACAGATGCACAACCCATTTTTAATTTCAAAACCGATAGTCTGTTTAATCAAGAGATGATTGATCTCGGGAGTGATGCCAATGTTGCGGTATTCGATGAAAATGGAGATGGTCTAATGGATGTATTAATCGGAAATTATGTTTCCAAAGCTAAAGGGCGTGCAGACCGATCAGAACTTACTTTATTTCGGAATGTTGGTACCGCTACTAATCCGGTATTTACACTAATAGATCGAAATTATTTAAGCATTTCCACACTTCTTGGCAATACCGTTTTGGGCTTGTTTCCGACCACCGGCGATTTAGATAATGATGGAGATATAGACTTATTAATCGGAGATATGGATGGGAAAATCCATATCTTCCAGAATTCCGCAGGTGCTGGCAATCCTGTATCATTTAGTCTTTTTGCACAAAATTATAATGGCATAGATGTAGGCGCATTTGCTAGTCCTCAACTGCTGGATTTAGACGAAGATGGAAAATTGGATTTGATTTGCGGAAAAGAAAATGGCACTATTTCCTTTTTCAAAAATACGGGAGGACCACAAGGATTTTCCTTTGCCTCTGTGGCGGATGACCCATTTTGGGGGCAGGTAGATGTATTAATTCCTTGCTGCACAGGATATGCAACACCCCATGTATTCAAAATACCCGGTGATACGCTGTGGCA
>CANHCC010000023.1 GCA_947459115.1 Bacteroidota bacterium
CATTTTTTGAACGATGATTTCTTTTTGGTCTTCGTTCACTTCCATCACAGACTGAAGGAGGCGGAAGGGATAATCGTATTGTTTAGAGGTTTTATATAGGGCGGAAACATCTTTAGGAAAACAAGAGCCTCCATATCCTACGCCCGGAAACAAGAATCTTTTTCCAATACGCGTATCAGAACCAATTCCTTTACGCACACTATCCACATCTGCTCCAACTCTCTCGCAAAGATTGGCTATCTCATTCATAAAGGTAATCTTTGTGGCAAGGAAAGAATTGGCTGCATATTTAGTCAACTCCGAGCTTCTTTCATCCATAAAAATGATAGGGTTACCAGACAACATGAATGGCTTGTAAAGTTTTTCCATCAGTTTTCTGGCGCGCTCAGAGGAGGTCCCAACCACCACGCGTTCCGGTTTCATAAAATCTTCTACTGCATAGCCTTCTCTTAAAAACTCCGGATTAGAGACCACATCAAATTCTACTTTGGTGGATTTGGCAACTTCTGCTCGAACTAAATCTGCAGTGCCTACCGGAACGGTACTTTTGTTGACGATGACACGATAATCGGTCAACAGTTTGCCAATTTCACCTGCTACGCCAAGAACATATTTTAAATCTGCTGAGCCATCCTCCATTGGAGGGGTTGGCAAGGCAAGAAATATAATTTCTGAATTATCAACGGCGTCTTTTAACGAGTCGGTGAACTGGATTCTGCCTTCTTTCAAATTGCGCTCAAAAACCGTTTCGAGACCGGGTTCATAAATTGGAACCTCGCCAGCCCGGAGTTTTGCAAGTTTTTCCGGATCGTTATCTACGCAGATAACATCATTACCTGATTCTGCGAAACATACACCCGTGACTAAACCGACATAGCCGGTGCCAATGACTGAAACTTTCATGCTTTTACTGTTTGATGATAAAATTGAAGAAATTGTTCGGCAACAAAATGGACCTGGTCCTTTGTAAGCTCAGAGTGCATCGGTAAACTAATAACTTCAGCACTTAATTGTTCGGATACGGGATAATCTCCGGCCTTGTACCCATAGGGCGCATAGGCTTCCTGCAAATGCAAAGGGACCGGATAATAAATCATGGAGGGAATACCTGCCTGATCCATGCAGGCTTTTACAGCGTCTCTCAGCTCTCTGCCGCCGGTGAGGCGAAGGGTATATTGATGAAAGACATGCTTATATCCTTCCGGAGTGGAGGGTGTCAGAATGCCGTCAATCCCTTTAAAACATTCATTATACCAGGCAGCAGCCTGTATTCTGTTTTGGTTATACAGATCCAAATGACGCAGTTTGATATCAAGAATCGCAGCCTGAATTGCATCCAAACGGCTATTGACGCCGATAACTTCATGCAGATAGCGATTAGAAGAAACCCCATGGTTGCAGATTCTAAGCAGGGCATGGGCCAGTTTATCATTCTGGGTAAAAATGGCGCCCCCATCTCCATAAGCGCCAAGATTTTTGCTGGGGTAGAAAGAGGTGGTACCGATATCTCCCATGACCCCTGTTTTCAGAACTTTTCCATCCGAAAAACGATACTCGGCGCCAATGGCCTGAGCATTATCTTCTACGACCGCAAGCTGATGTTTTTTCGCCAATTGAAGAATCGGTTCCATATCAGCAGGTAAACCAAACAAATGAACGGGCAAGATTACTTTGGTACGGGGGGTAATCTTTGCTTCGATTTGTTTTACATCAATGTTGAAGGTGACAGGGTCTACATCCACAAAGACAGGGTTTAGCCTAAGCAAGGCTACAACTTCTGCAGTGGCAAAATAGGTAAAGGCCGGTGTAATGACTTCATCCCCCGGCTCCAGGTTAAGCGCCATGAGGGCAACTTGCAAAGCATCCGTACCATTGGCACAGGGAATTACAAAGTTGGCATTCAGATATTGGGTCAGATTTTCTTTGAAACTGTTGACTTTGGGGCCACCAATATAAAATCCTGATTTGATAACTTCCATCACTGCAGCGTCCACTTCCTCCCGGATGTGCTGGTACTGCGTCAGGGTATCCACCATTTGAATTTTCATATCGGTCTTAATTTTAATTGATAGAATGCATATCAGAGCGGAGAGGAATCAGATAGTTTTTCAACCAGATTTTCGGTCGTCAACCTATAATATTCCCCACTTTCCGGGCACAAAACTACATTATTATTTTCGAAATCTAAGCGATGACCGGTTTCTGAAACCCATCCCGTTTGTCTGCCGGGATTCCCGATTATCAGGGCATATGAAGGAAAATTTTTAGTTACAACCGCTCCGGCACCTACCATGGCATAGGCCCCCAATCGAATGCCACATAATATGGTGGCATTTGCCCCAATACTCACGCCTTTTTCAAGATAGGTCTCTACATACTCGCCCCGACGGCTAAATCCACTTCTGGGAGTCAAAACATTTGTAAAAACACAACTCGGCCCCAAAAAAACATCGTCCTCACAAATAACCCCCCGATAGACAGATACATTGTTTTGAATTTTTGCATTTCGGCCAATCCTAACGCCATCCGCAATAAAAACATTCTGACCCAGCGTGCAATTTTCCCCAATTTCACTCCCCGCACTGATATGACAGAAGTGCCAGATTTTTGTCCCTTTGCCTATTTGACAAGGACGATCAATGACGCTACTTTCATGTACAAAATACTCCATAAGGTGTAATTCTTTATTCTATTATCCTTTTCCTGCTTCCTGTCAAAATACCAGACAAAGTTCTCTCTCAACAAAGACGCCTGATTCTTTCAGGATGGTTTTAACAGGTGATTGGCATATCTTTGCCAAAATTAGCATTTCAGGCATGAAGCCGAACCTTTTATATTTTTTTATCCTGATTCCGTTTTGGACCTGGAATCCATCTACTGCCCATGCTCAGTTTCTCAATCCGGATAGTGCGCATCAAATGGTCATTTTCAATTTGGGCTATCATGGATGTCAACCCGGGGGGGACCTTGCCAATCGCTTTGGGTTTACTAACCTCATTGGCGGAGAGATAGGAATAAAATTGAGAAATAATTGGTTCATTACAGGCGGAGGGTATTTTCTGTTTGGGGGTCAGGTTAAAGAGATGGGTCATCTGGATAATTTGAAATTTAATGGCAAAACCATCCTGAATGTGAGCGGAAGTCCTGCCGAAATTCGGGTTTGGGAGAGAGGTTACACCATCCCGCTTCGGATTGGAAAAATATTTCCCCGCCTTGACCCATTCAAATTAAATCGTAATTCCGGCCCCTATTTTGAAATAGGGACACAGTTTATTCAGCACAAAATTCGTGTGGAAGATGTTGGCAATCAGGTTCCCGCGCTTTCGAAAAGTTTTAGACCCGGATACGATAGACTCACGAATGGGATAGGCATCATGCAAAGTTTGGGATATAGAATTTTTAGTACATCCAAACTTATCAATTGTTTTATTGCTTTGGATATCATGACCAACTTTACGGAGGAAAGAAGAGATTTTCAATACGATGTTCCAAACTGGAAAACAGCAAAGCGTACGGATATCCTGGCCGGATTTCGGGTCGGATGGACCATTCCCATTTATAAAGTAACCTCTTCTACAGTTTATTATTATTAGGATGGAAAAAATCCTGTATGGCATAGGTTTATCCTTTTACCAATTGGGGTTGTTTTGGGTTTCTCTCTTTTCCGCCAAGGCCAGGGAAAGACGAAGAGGTAGCCGGGACTGGAAAGAAGCGTTGAGATTTTTTAAGGGTAAACGCGTCATATGGATGCATTGTGCCTCACTTGGGGAATTTGAACAAGGGCGCCCGGTATTGGATGCCCTAAGCCGGGCTTGTCCGAACCGAGATATTGTTCTGACTTTTTATTCCCCCTCCGGATACAATATCCGGAAAAATTATGGCAACGCGTCCAAGGTTCTATACCTTCCGGAGGATGGCATTTTTCACGCCCGGGATTTTATTGACCTGTTGCGTCCTGAAATAGCCATTTTTGTGAAATATGATTTTTGGTATTTCATGTTGAGTGAACTGAAAGCCCGCAATATTCCCGTGTTTCTCATTGCCGCCCGGTTTCAGGCCAACCAAGCCTATTTTAATTTTTGGCTTAAGCCCTTGTTCAAGAAAATTTTGGGAACATTCACCCTTATTTTTACCCAAGACCATGATACCTATTCGCTATTAAACAGCATTCCCGAATTGAATGGAAAAGTGAAAGTTGCCGGAGACCCCCGTTATGATCGGGTGGTGGAACAGGTAGAAAATCCCTCTGCCTTGCCGGACTTGTCTGATTTTATCGAGGGTGATTTTTGTTTTATTGCCGGAAGTACCTGGCCTCAGGATGATGAGCTTCTCATCGCAACCATTACCGAGTTGAAGGATCATAGAATCTCCTGGATTATAGCCCCGCATGAGTACAATGAAAAAACCCACAATCGCTATCGAAAAGCATTTCCTGCAAGGGTGGCGCGCTTTTCCAGAGTGGAAGATATATTTCCCGGACAAAATATCCTTCTGGTAGATCAGGTTGGCTATCTTTCTTCCTTGTATCGCCTCGCTGATGCTGTATATGTTGGGGGAGGCCAACATCATCGCATCCACAATATTCAAGAGCCGTCTGCCTGGGGTGCTCCGGTGTCGTTTGGTCCACGGCATAAGGATTTTCCGGAAGCTTCAGACCTGCTTCGGTCAGAGGGCAATCGCGTTATATTGAATTCCAAAGACCTACTTGCGTGGATCGCCTTTTTGCGTCATTCAAATACGCAAATGACGGATCTTAAAAATCATAACCGGAACTACATTCTTTCCAAATCAGGGGCTACCGGAAGGATTATTTCCACCTTACAGGCGGCTGAATATATCTAATGCCAATGAAAGCAGAATCTTCAGGAATGGTCATACGCACGACCGGGTCTTTTTACCGGGTCAGGGAGGATTCAGGGCAGATACGGGACTGCACCCTGAGAGGCAAAATTCGTATTCAGGGACTAAAAAGCACGAATCCTATTGCGGTCGGAGATCGGGTGAGTTTTATCAAAGAATCAGCGGGCGAAACAGGCACCATCACAGATATTGCCCCCAGAAAAAATTATATCCTGAGGAAGTCTGTCAAGTTGTCCAGCCAGTATCATATTTTGTGTTCCAATATTGATCAGGCAATCCTCATCGCAACGGTAGAGGAACCCTTTACGCCCCTGGGGTATATTGATCGCTTTTTGGTGAGTTGCGAGGCCTATCATATTCCGGCAGTGATTGTGTTTAATAAAACCGATAGGTTAATGACAGAAAAGCTGCAGGATAAAGCAAATGATTGGTATCAGATTTACAGAAATTGTGGCTATACGGTTCTACCTTTCTGTGCGACTGAAGCAGGCAATGCGGAACAGGCCAGGGCGTTGTTGAAAGACAAGATTAGTTTTCTGGCCGGTCATTCCGGTGCCGGAAAATCATCCTTAATAAACCTGGCCGACCCTTGCCTCAACTTAAAGACAGGGTCGGTTTCCATAGCCTCCGGAAAGGGAAAACACACGACGACTTTTGCGGAAATGTTTGAGCTTTCTTTTGGCGGGTTTGTGATTGATGCACCCGGCTTTAAGGAAATGGAATTATATGCCTTCACGAGGGCAGAGCTTTCTCATTATTTTCCCGAAATGCGAAAATACCGGGACCAGTGCCGTTTCAGCAATTGTATTCATACCAAAGAACCCGGATGTGCCATTCTCGAAGAGGTGCGCAAAGGAAATATTCCGGAAAGCAGGTATCATACTTACCTTGGGATGCTCCAAAGCCTGGAATAGTACCTGAACTCCAAAGATTGTGTATTTTTCCATACCTGTTTTATACAGTTGTCCGTTTTTAATGCTTCCAGTTATTTATATACAAATCCTATGATTCGCTTTATTCTGGTCTTATTGATTGGGTATGTGATGCAATCCGGGTTGAATGCCCAGCAAATTCAAGCCTCATTATATCTCGGGCGAAAAGATCCCAAACCCTGGTGGATTGAATATTCTCCCAAAGACCGGGGGATGGTTACTGTGGGCCCAATGTCTAAAGCCTCCAGCCGTTACATTGGATTGTACAAATACGATGAACAATTTAATCGCCAATGGTACAAACAGGTTTTTGAACAAAATGGTAAAATGCGGGTGGATCATGTTGCAGTATTGGGCGATAACATTGTTGTATTTGTAGAAGAGGAATTACCCAAAGAGGAACAGCTGGTGCTTTGGGTATATCAGTTTGACTTAAAGGGAAATCAACTATCCAATCGTAAAGAAGTAAACCGGGGTTCTCGGCAAAAGAAGGAAAGAATGGAATTGAATTATTCCCTTTCTCAAAACAAAAAACGGCTTTTGTGCTTTCAAAAATCCGGTAAAAAAGGGGAAAAAGAGACCCTCCGCTTTTTTGTGTTTGATGAGAAATTTAAAGCGCCGGATGAGGGCGGAATAGAGTTGCCTTGGGCCGCTGAAAAATTTGTGATTAAATCTGTAAAAGTTGACAATCGTGGCGATGTCTTTGTGTTGGGTCGGGTAGAGGATTCCGGTGGAGAGCAAAGTCCCTTCCGGCATTATATTTATCTGTACAACTCCGCTCAAAAGGATGCCGTTGAAATCCCGCTGGATTTTCAGAATCATATCGTTACAGACCTGAGTTTTCGAGTGGATAAGGAGGGCAATATTTTGTTGGGGGGCTATTTTTCTAAGACTTCCCCAGGATCCGTTGGCGGGGTGTTTTATCAGAAAATTGACGGTGCCACCCTGAAAGTGGCCGTCGAGAATTATGAAAAGTTGCCGGAGTCTTTTCTTTCCAGATATCTTTCTCAAAAACAACTGGAAAAGGGTAAAGAACTCAATGATTTTTATCTGGATAAGATTATTCCCCGTTCAGATGGGGGGGTACTCTTGATCGGCGAGCAATACTATATGACGACGAATTCTTATCGGGATGTATATGGTTTTTGGTACACTCAGACTTTTCACCATTATGATGATGTGATTGTTACTTCCATTTCGGGAACCGGTCAGGTGGAATGGAATTCTGTCTTGTACAAACGGCAGGTGAGTGAAAGTCCTGAACAGTTATCCTATTTTGATGTGGTCACAGGAGAAAACTTATTCTTTTTTTATGAATATCGGGAAAAAGAATCCGGGATAAATGTTTATTATCAAACGATCGGGATGAACGGGGAAGCATCCAAGCGTGTCCCGATGTTTCCGGAGTATCGCCCGGGAGACACTTTTTATCGTGTTTATTGTGAGCAGATTAATAACCAGGAGGCCATATTAGTTTATTTTCAAAAAAGAAAAAAGGTCTTTACAATTGTACGGGCCGGCTTCCAATAAAAATTGTTGTGTAATCTCCTCCGGGAAAAAAATTGGCGAAATGAAAGATTCGCCCTAATTTAGCCTCTCCTTTCAGGCAGGGTGCCTGTAAGATTTACCAAACACTTTAATCTTAAACTTATCCTTAGCATGGAATCAACAGAAGTAAAGTTGGACTCAAAGCGCAGTATGCAAACCTGGTTTTCTCCGGTTGTGATTGTATTAACCATCCTCCTGGGCTTTTTCATTTACAAATTCATTTTGGGTGACCCCAGCCACTTTGAGCCTTGTCCTCCAAATGTAACAGATTGTGACCCGACCAGTAACCATCCTCTACCCGGAGATTATTTCGGTATCGTTTACAAAGGAGGGGTCATTATCCCATTGGCGATTGCCCTCTTGTTGATGATTATTGTTTTCTCTATTGAGCGTTTGATTTTCCTGAGTATGTCCAAAGGAAAAGGTTCTGTGGATGTATTCGTGAAGAAAATCCAGCTGATGCTGAATGAGAATAGAATTAAAGAAGCAATTGCTTTGTGCGATGTGCAGCGCGGTTCTGTTGCGAATGTAACAAAAGCCGCCCTCGAGAAATACCACGAAATGTCCAGTGAAAAGACTTTGGATCGTGAGCAAAAAATAGTAGCCATTCAGAAAGAAATTGAAGAAGCAACTACTCTGGAGCTTCCTATGATGGAGAAAAACCTGGTGATTATTGCGACCATCGTTTCTATTGGTACTCTGGTGGGTTTGATTGGAACAGTACTCGGGATGATCAAGGCCTTCTCGGCCCTTGCAACAGCCGGTTCCCCTGATGCAGTTGCGCTTGCAAACGGTATCTCTGAGGCCCTTGTAAATACGGCATTAGGTATCACAACTTCTACCATTGCAACGGTAGCTTACAATTATTTCACCAGCACCATTGATGGAATGACTTACAGCATTGATGAGTGTGGATTCAGTATTGTTCAGACCTTCGCTTCCCGTCACAACACAGACGGAGCTCCTCGCGCCTGATTCACCGAATCCTTTAAACAATTGAACCATGCCAAAAAATAAAATAGCAAGGAAAAGTAGTAAGATAGACATGACCGCCATGGTGGATCTGGCTTTCTTACTACTGACCTTCTTCATGTTGGCTACCAACTTTAAGGCGGAAGAAGCCGCTAAAGTTGAAACGCCCGGTTCAGTGTCCGATACTGTCATCCCCGAAAGAGATATCATGATGATTACCGTCAATGACTCCGGTCAGGTGTTTCTGGGGATAGACAATCGCGACAGCCGTGTGACGATGATTAAGAAAATAGCCAGCGTCAACAAATGGCAACTAACCGAAGATGAAGTCAAAGCATTTTCCCTGGAAACGAACTTTGGGATGTCTTTCTCAGAACTTAAGCAATGGATGAATCTTTCTCCTGCTGAGCGTGAAAAATACACCCAGAAAGGGATCCCATGTGACACCCTCATTAATGAGCTTCCACAATGGATTATGCAAGGTCGGTACGCACACAAAGAAGTGAAGGAAGCAGATTTACGCCTGGTGATTAAAGCCGATAAGAATACTAAGTTTCCCGCCTTCTCTAATGTAATGGAAACTCTTCGGGAATTAAGAGTGCACAATTTTGCCCTCATTACGACCCTGGAGAATGACCCTAGAAAAAGTCAACCGTAAGCTTTAACCTGTTATAATTCATATAACTCATGGCAGAACTCGATACCGGCGGTGGCGGTGGCAAACACAAAGGCGGTAAAAAACCCCGCGGAAAGAAAGCCTCCACCCGAATAGATATGACAGCGATGGTGGATCTCGCCTTCCTCCTGCTCACTTTCTTCGTCCTTACCACCACCATCAGCAAGCCGAATGTGTTGCCGGTGGTGATTCCCCCTAAGGTAGATCCAAATGAAAAAGAGGAAGTAGAACCTCCCAAAGTGGCAGAAAGCAAAATCCTCAATATGATCCTCGGCGCCAACGATCAGATTTATGCTTATGTCGGAATTTTAAATCCTTCAGAAGGAAAAAATCCAGAGGTCCTTACCCTTTCTTTCGCACCCGATAAACTTCGGGAACTCCTAAGAGAAAGACAAAAGGCCGTAAAACAGCAATTCAACGACGAAAAAGAATTGATCGTGTTAATCAAGCCTCTTTCGTCCGCTCGTTATGGAAATGTTGTGGACATCCTCGATGAAATGAATATCTCTGAAGTCAAGAAATATACGCTTGCTGAGATTAATTCTTTTGAGCGGTCAGAAATCATTAAAGTCAAAGAACCGGATAATATTATCGACGGTCCTGAAAAATAAAATACTAAACAAGAAGGTGTTCTTCGTTAACTAATAAAAGAATCAGCGTATGTCACAACCCATTCTGGCCAACCTCGATGATATCGTCTTTGAGGCGCGAAATAAAGAATATGGGGCCTACATCCTCCGTAAAAAGTATCCCAGACAAATTCTGTTGTCCTTCGTATTTGGTAGCTTACTGGTATTGTTTACCCTGGGAATCCCTGCTATCATGAGTTTTATTGAAGGGCTTCAGCCTGTGGAAGAGGAGGAAGTTCAGAAGGTAACCATTGTAGAACTTGCGGATGTACCCATCAACGAGGAAAAACAGCCGGAATTGCCCCCGGAAGAAGTCGCGCCTCCTCCAAAAAAATCCGCCATTAAATTCGTGATTCCTGAACCTGTTCCGGATGAAGAAGCGAAGCCGGATGAAACCATTGTCAACATAGATGAAATTAAGGATAAAAATGTTGCAACGGAAACGGTAGAAGGAACCGAGGAAGGCTTTGATTTCGGGGAAAAAGAAGGCACAGGGAATAAAGTGGTAGAAGCACCAGAACCCGAACCGGACCCAAACGCCTTCATGGCGGTAGAAAAAGAACCAGTGCCGGTGAATATGGCCGACTTTAAAAAGAATATCGGCTATCCTCCTCAGGCTAAAGAAGCCGGTATTGAAGGAAAAGTATTGTTGAAGGTATTGGTAGATAAAGAAGGCAATGTTGAAAAACACATGGTGCTAAAATCTAAACATCAACTCCTTACAGATGCTTGTGTGGCTCAACTTAGAACCCTTAAGTTTACCCCTGCGATTCAGGCCGGTAAACCCACAAAATTCTGGGTGGTTGTCCCCGTCGATTTTAAACTTCAATAAATAAGATAAACGGGCTTTTGCCCGTTTACGCTTTTAATGCCCTCTATTTTATCCATGAATTGATGGAAAAGACTTTTATTTATCTGAGCTTTGTGATGGCCGGGGTATTTGTACTCATGGCTTTAGGATTATTCTTTTTGCCCTCCGGTATTTTTGAAGGATGGACTACCTCAAGCCGTATCATGATGGGTTCAGCCATTCTGCTCTACGCCGGCTTTAGAGTTTTTAGAGCCAGAAAGATGCTTCAAAGACACAAAGAATCCGAAAAAGAGTATCTGAATAGGCTTGAAAAGGATGAATAGATGGGGGCTCTCCTTTCTAATCCTTTTGCTGGCATATTCCTGCACAGAAGACAGCAAGCGAGAAACCCCTACTGAAGGCGAAATACGCGCAGCAGTGGACCCTGCCGTGATGCCTATTGCCAAAGAACTAACAGACGCGTTTAACTTTCGCTACCCCCACGGCGAAGTGCACTTGATGGAATCAGAAGAATCCCAGGCCATTAATGATTTAATTGACGGCAAGGTCAATCTGATTATTATTCCGGGCCATCTTCCTGCACAGCAAACTCAAGCCTTAAAAACGAAGAAATTTAATCCTAAAATTCAGATTCTTGCCTGGGATGCATTGGTCGTTGTGGTACATCCCAATAATCCTGATACTTTACTTTCTTTGGAGCAACTCCAAGCTTTACTTTCCGGCAAGGTCACCCAATGGAGTCAGGTGTCCGCCGGAAATACTTCCGGCAAAGTTCAGGTTATCCTGGATAAAGGAGGGTCTTCCATGTCCAATTATCTGAGAGATTCTGTTCTCATGGGCGAAGCAATGCATTCAGGCGTCAGAGGTGCCGGGTCTATTCCTGAATTGATTGACGCCGTCCATCAAACGCCGGGTGCCATTGGATTCACAGGTCTAAATTGGATCTCCGGCACTCAAGATTCATTAAGCAAGGCCCGACTTGCTTCTGTTGCTGTTGCACATATTCTGAATTCCGAGGATTCTCAATATTATCTACCTTTTCAATCCTGGATAGGCGTAGGAAAATATCCCCTCAAGCGACCGGTTAACGCCATTACACTGGAACACAAAACCGGTCTGGTTGCAGGATTTATTGCCTATTGTGCAGGTGAAAAAGGGCAGAGAATTGTATTGAAATCCGGGCTTTTACCTGCGTTTAAACCCAGCAGATGGGTAGAAATGCGGGAACAACTCTGAGGGGGTTTCTGGTATGCGTCTTTGGGCTCTGGCTTTTCCCGGCCAATAGATTGATAGGGTCTGCGTTATCAAGTAGGCCAATAATTTTAAGCATTTGGTACAAAATTGATTGAAAACAATTGGAGAGTTGAATCTAAAGCCAATCTTGCTGTAAATAGAATAAAACCACCGCGAATTCCGTATAGTGTTTTGAAATTTGATTGAAACCCTGAGCTCTCTTGAAACTTCGGCATTAAGTTTGAGTTGTGGGCCAAAACACGTTTCATAAATCACCAAAATTTGTTCCTCTGAAACTTGTAATTTAGCAGTCTCATTCTGATTTAGATTAATCCGGACACACATGAAAGCACTTAGATTTTTAGCCCTTTCGATTTTGTTGAGCTTTAGCCTGCTTCAGGCTCAAACCAAAGGGGAGGCTTTAACTGCCATAAGCAACCAGGAATACAAGAAAGCGATAGACATTCTGAATAAGGTACTTACGGCTAATCCTAAGGATGCCGAAGCTTCTTATTTATTAGGTAAAGCTTATTTCGAGAATGAGGATTATACCAATGCACAGTCGGCTTTCAACAAAGGCATCTCTATCAATACCAAATATGCTTTGAATTATGTCGGCCTGGGTCGCATATTTCAAAAAAATGACAATGCAGCAGAAGCCAAGAAAAACTTTGATAAAGCGCTGGAGTTAACCCAAAGCAATAATGTAGAAGTACTGGTTCAGGTGGGCGATGCGTATCTGGATGCCGGAAACAGAGAAGGCATTAATGAAGCTGAAAAATTATTAGTAAAAGCCAAAACTTTGGATCCTCAAAATGTTACGGTTTACATTTCTCTCGGCGATTTGTACCTGAAACAAAAAGTAGATGAGTTGGCTTTATCTAATTACCGTAAGGCCATTGAATTAAATAAAAGTTATTTGACCGGCTACCTCAGAACAGGGCAGTTGTATGTTAAAGACCAGAAATATAATGATGGGGCTGCGGCCTTTCGGGAGGCCTTGCAGCAGGATTCAAATTTCGCACCTGCTTATCGGGAGCTGGGCGAACTTTATTACCGGGCCGGAAAATATGAAGAGGCTAAAAACAATCTCCAGAAATTTGTACGCCTTACCGGAAATGATGTAGGTGCACGCGCCAGATATGCTTCATTCTTGTATTTGTCTGAAGATTATCAGGGCGCATTAGCTGAAATTGAAACTGTTCTAAAAGACACGACAACATTTGTGATGCTGCGAATTAAAGGATATAGTTTATTTAAAACCGGCCAATACGATAATGCTAAAAAAGTCCTGGATGCTTATTTTAAATTAATCCCGGAGAAATTTATTATCGCAGACGATTATGAAAATTATGCCCGTAATCTTGAAAAAATTCAGCAGGATTCTTTGGCCGTAGTGTATTATCGGAAAGCGATTGAAAAAGATCCTGCTAAATCTGTACTCGTGAGCGAAATTGCGCAGAATTATATCCGCCAGAAAAAATATCCGGAAGCTATTGAGGAATATAAAGCTATTACAGCGAAGAAGCCTCAGTCCTTGAAGAATCAATATGATCTGGGGAAGGCTTATTACTTTAACCAGAATTATGATAATGCGCTTGCTTGTTTCAATGAAATGAAGAAGATTGATCCTGAAGTTCATCTTGGTTACCTTTGGGCAGGTAATGCGCTGGCTAAATTGGAAGACCAGGAAAACCCCGAAGGAAAATCTAAAGAAGATTTTCAAAAAGTCGTGGATTTATTAACCTCCTCCGGAAAAATAGAGCGTTATAAAAAAGATTTTATAACTGCTAATTCTTACCTCGCGGCATTCCATTATATTACCGGAAACATGGAAGAATCCAGAAAGAATTGTGAAGCGGTTTTAGCTCAGGATGCGGCACATGAACAATGTAAAACTATTCTCGAATTTCTAAATAAAAAGAAATAATTCAGGGAAAATACCCCGAATGTCTTGAGTCTGTATTGGGGCTAAAAAGCATACCGCTTCTGGCCTATGATACAATGGATTGTCCGAGTAATTTTTCCGAATTTTAATAAACTATTTTGAACGCAATAAGCGTTTTAAAAGAGTGGTAGTTAAGTAGGATTATCCGAATAGAAAAATGTTCACAGGTTTTCGTCATTTTACTTTTGCGCTCTCTCAGATTTTAGGTTTCTTATTGTTATCTTTCGGTATGGGTATTTTGTATTCCTGTGTATTGCCGGATACCCTCAATTATAAGGATTGGATACACAGTATTGCCGTTGGGGTATTGATTGTGTTTAGTTTCCATGCCGGAAGTCGCAACAGCTGAATACCTTCGTCTGATAACGCTGTCATAACCCCCGGAATTTTAAATTATTTGTTCTGTTGGGCGTTTGAAAATCGTGAATAAAAATCCCGATTAAAGCAGGTATTTAGTTAGGGTTAAAAGCGGAATAGAATTAACTTTACCCTATGGATTTTTTGAATGACCTGAATGAAGCTCAACGCCAGGCTGTAGAGAGTGTTGAAGGACCCAATATGATTATCGCCGGTGCCGGTTCAGGCAAAACCCGGGTTATTACCTATCGCTTAGCATTTTTGATGCAACAGGGGCTTGCCGAATCTTTTGAGTTACTTGCCCTGACTTTTACCAATAAGGCCGCAAAAGAGATGCGGGAACGAATTGAAAAAATTGCAGGAGCGGAAGCCAAAAGTATCTGGATGGGCACCTTTCACTCTATCTTTTCCAGAATTCTTCGGGTACATGCAGAGAAATTAAATTATACTAAAGACTTCACAATTTACGATAGTGAAGATAGCCTGAGTTTGATCAAATCTATTATTAAAGAATTAAAGTATGACGACAAAGTTCATAAGCCTAAATCTATTCAGGCGCAAATCAGCAGGGCAAAAAACTTCCTGATTGATGCAGAGGAGTATAAGCATAAATATGTAACCGATGAACGAACAGAAGTCGTGAGTAAAGTATTTACAGCGTATTCTGCCCGATGCTTTAAAGCCAATTCTATGGATTTTGATGACTTACTGGTCAAGCCCCTGGAGTTGTTCGCTGCGTATCCCGAAATTTTACATCGCTATCAGCATCAGTTTAGATACATTATGGTGGATGAGTTTCAAGATACCAACTATGCCCAGTATCTTATTACCCGTCGCCTTGGCGCTGTTCATGAAAATATTTGTGTGGTGGGAGATGATGCCCAAAGTATATATGCCTTTCGAGGTGCCACCATCGAAAATATCCTGAATTTTAAAAAGGATTATCCGGATGTAAAAATTCACAAGTTGGAACAGAATTATCGTTCTACTTCCATTATTGTCAATGCAGCCAATTCGATTATTGCCAATAATCAGAATCAACTGGAGAAAAATGTTTTTACTGAAAATGAGGAAGGGGATAAAGTCAAACTCATTGTATCTGAAAACGAATTGGACGAAGCACGGAAAGTGGTGGATTTAATCCGGGAACAAAAGCAGGTCAATAGTTTCTTTCATAAGGATTTTGCGATACTATACCGCACCAATGCTCAGTCTCGAAGCATGGAGGATGCCTTGCGTAAAGGCGGAATACCCTATCGGATTTATGGGGGACTTTCCTTCTATCGCCGCAAAGAAATTAAAGACATGGTAGCATATCTTCGGATGGCTTTGAATCCAAGGGATGAAGAAGCATTAAAAAGGATTATTAATTTCCCAACGCGAGGGATTGGTCCAACTTCCATGAACCATTTGTTGGCCACGGCTGCTGAGTGGAAAGTCTCTTTATGGGAAGTATTGGAAAATGCCCATAAAGCCGGCTTCTCGGTTATGGCAGAGAATGCAATCCTTCGGTTTGTGAATATGATTAAAGGGTTTCAGGGGGCCGCCCAAACCGAAACGGCCTTCTCTGCTGCCTCCTACATTGCCAAACATTCCGGCTTGCTTCAGGAATTTCATTCCGATGAATCCATGGAAGGTCGCTCGCGTTGGCAGAATGTTCAGGAATTACTTAATGCCATTAACGAATTTACCCTTAACCCGGAAGATAAAACGCCCACGCTGGATTCTTTTCTTGCCGAAGTCGCGCTGTTGACAGATCAGGATGAAAAAGATAAAAATGAAGACAAAGACACGGTCTCGCTTATGACCCTTCACTCGGCAAAGGGATTGGAGTTTAATTCTGTTTTTCTGGTTGGTCTGGAAGAAGGTTTATTCCCCGGTATGATGTCTATTGGCTCCAGAGAAGAACTCGAAGAAGAACGCCGTCTGTTTTATGTGGGGGTTACTCGTGCCATGAAGAAATTGCAAATCTCTTATGCCAGAACACGCAATCGCTTCGGCTCTTTTACCCATAATGAACCCAGTCGCTTTATCAAGGAAATTAAACCAACCTATCTCCAGCCTATGTCGGGGGATATGCAAAGAAACATCCTGCAAAAAATCGCAACCACCCCCATGCCTCAAAGAAGACCGGGCGTCAAAGATCCGGAACCAGCGCCCGTGGGAGATTTTGTCGGGGATGATCTGAGTAACCTTACGAATGGTATGCGCATAGAGCATAATAAGTTTGGTACCGGTAGAGTCCTGCAGATTGAAGGCAGAGAAGAGGATCGGAAGGCCACCATTTTGTTTGATACCAAAGGGGAGAAAATTCTGCTGTTAAAATATGCTAAGCTTAGAATTCTGCCGGATAATTGATAATTCAGTATATTTTTCCGAACTTTGATTCGCGTTTGTAACCTTGCCTCCCTAAGAGGATTTCTGTTACAGCCCTAAATTTACTCCGGCTTAGATGTTGTTACTTCAATGAGTAAAAAAGACGGAAAATTTTAATTTGTTCTGATTGATTAAATAGGAAGTTAGCGGTATTGTTGCTCATTCCGAATTTTGTGACATTTAATAAATTTATTTAATGGAGTATTACCAAAAAACCTCCGCGCCAATTCTGTTAAAAGAATTTGGTCGTAACATTCAAAACATGGTACAATATGTACTTAGTGTTGAGGATCGTGATAAAAGAACCAAACTGGCTCAGGAAATGATTCGCATCATGGCCTGTATTACGCCTGCTCAAAAAGAGACTGCAGAAAACCGGGAGAAGCTTTGGGAGCATTTATATCAGATTGCAGGGTATGAACTGAAAGTGGATTGTCCTATAGCAGAGCCTCAGCCTCATCCCCGTATTCCTGATGTATCTGAGCGCATGCCTTATTCTAAAGTGAAACCACGCTTGCGCCAATATGGAACGTATGTTCAGCAAATGTTGGAAAAGGCTTTGGCCATAACCGATGTAGAAGAGCAAAAAGCCCTCATCACGGTAACAGCGAATTACATGAAAAACCTGATTAAAGGGTCTGAAAAAGATGTGAATGTAGAAGCGATGGTCAGAAACCATTTGAAGGATATGACCAAAGAGAAGTTGCTCTTTGACATTGATACCCTCGTCTTTTCTAAAGTTCAACCTCAGGCCCCTAAAGCGGTTAATCAAATTAGTAAGCCGGGTAATCGCAACAACAATTCTCGCAAAAACTTTGGCTCTTTTCAGCAAAAGTCCGGAAGTGGGGGTGGAGGCTTTAAGAAGAAATACCCCAGACCGGAAGGCGGCTCCGGCGGTGGTGGCGGATATAGTTCCGGTGGGAGCGGGGGTTATAGATCCGGTGGAAGCAGCAGTGGGGGCTATGGTTCCGGTTCCGGCAGTAGCAACACCGGAGGCTATGGATCCGGTAGCGGTAGCAATCCTTCATTCAATAGACCTAAGCGTCCAAGAATATAAATTATGGCCCACTTTGAAATAGAAGGGGGGCACAAACTCTCCGGTACCCTCCAGCCTCAAGGCGCAAAAAATGAAGCGCTTCAAATCCTGTCTGCCGTTTTACTTACGGATCAGGAAGTCGTCATCTCCAACATCCCCGCTATCGTGGATGTGATCAAACTCATTGACCTGATAAAAAGCCTGGGCGTTAAAGTCCAGCAACTGGCACCGGATACCTATTCGTTTAAAGCCGAAACGGTTAATCTGGATTATCTGATTTCTCCGGAATTCAAAAGCAAAGGCTCAGGCCTGAGAGGTTCCATTATGATTTTAGGGCCATTATTGGCTCGCTTTGGGAAAGGCTATATGCCTAAACCCGGAGGGGACAAAATCGGACGACGCCGTTTGGATACCCATTTTCTGGGTTTTCAAATGCTTGGTGCAAGCTTTGAATATGACCCACAAGAAGAGTTCTTTCAGGTCACGCGTAAAGGCCGTCTCAAAGGCGCCTATATGTTGCTGGATGAAGCTTCTGTAACCGGCACAGCCAATATTATCATGGCCGCCGTCCTGGCGGAAGGCAAAACCACAATTTATAATGCAGCTTGTGAGCCCTACATTCAGCAACTCTGTAAGATGTTGAATCGTATGGGTGCCAATATCTCCGGGATCGGCAGTAATCTCCTCCTCATTGAGGGAGTCGAATCTCTCGGGGGTACCACCCACCGTATGCTGCCCGATATGATTGAAATCGGAAGCTTCATCGGTCTTGCTGCCATGACAGAAAGTGAGATTACCATTAAAGACGCCGGCATCGAGCACCTGGGTCAGATACCTTCTGTGTTTCGGAAGCTTGGCATCGAGATGGAATTCCGGGGCGATGATATTTACATTCCTTCTCAACCGGTTTATGAAGTGGAGTCTTTTATAGATGGGAGTATTCTTACGGTTGCAGATGCGATCTGGCCTGGCTTTACCCCCGACTTACTTAGTATCGTATTGGTAACCGCCACTCAGGCAAAAGGTACCGTGCTGATTCATCAGAAGATGTTTGAGAGCCGCCTCTTCTTTGTGGACAAACTCATAGACATGGGTGCTCAAATCATTTTATGCGACCCCCACCGCGCCACAGTTATCGGCCTTGGACGCAAGCATAAACTCAGAGCCATCCCCATGACCAGTCCCGATATTCGTGCCGGGGTCTCTCTCTTAATTGCCGCCCTATCTGCCGAAGGCATCAGCAAGATTTATAGCATCGAACAAATAGATCGGGGCTACCAGAATATCGAAGGCCGATTAAATGCGATTGGGGCGAGGATCAGGCGGGTGGAGTGAAATTAATATAATAATTTAATTATGATTGAAGTATCGGGGGAGGATAAGACTCATATACAAGGCCTAAAATTTATTGATTTATTTGCTGGAATTGGCGGTTTCCACCTTGCATTGAGTTCGTTTGATGCAAAATGTCTTTTTGCATCTGAATGGGATAAAGCAGCTCAAGATGTTTATGAAAATAACTTTGGCCTGAGACCTTTTGGTGACATTACAAAAATTGATACTGAATTCATCCCTTCCCATGATATATTATGTGGGGGATTTCCTTGTCAGGCATTTAGTATATCAGGTAAACAGAAAGGGTTTAATGACACTAGAGGTACATTGTTTTTTGACATAGCAAGAATAATTGAATTTCACAAGCCTAAATTAGTATTTCTTGAAAATGTATTTAATTTTGAAAAACATGATAATGGAAATACGCTTAAAACAGTTATGGTTACATTTGAACAATTAGGCTATGATTTATTTTATAAAGTTTTGAATGCTAGCAATTTTAATTTGCCACAAAATAGAGAACGAATTTATTTCGTGGCTTTTAGGAAAGACCTAGGAGTTAAGAGTTTTTCATTTCCAATACCACCCCAGAGTAGTATAAGGCTTTCAGATATTATTCTTCCAGATAGAGATACTGAAGCATTTTGTGTTAAGCGCAATGATGTTGTTTTTACTAAGGATCCAGTCGTAAGTCAAGATATATTTGGAGTTCACCCAAATAAACCTGTTCGAATCGGGCATGTTAATAAAGGAGGGCAAGGAGAACGCATCTATCATCCAAACGGTCATTCCATTGCCCTTTCTGCATATGGAGGGGGTGCAGGTGCAAAAACAGGACTTTATTTAATTGGTGGAAAGATTAGAAAACTTGCACCAAGAGAATGTGCTCGTGTTCAAGGTTTTCCTGATTATTTTATAATTCACGAAAATAAAAATCAAGCCTATAAACAGTTTGGTAATAGTGTTGCTATAAATGTACTTCAATACATCCTAATTGAAATTAACAAAGTACTTAAATATGGACAGAATTAAGCTTGGATCGGATACTGCAAAAGGAGGTTTCCTAAATGAAAAGGAGATTGTTGAAATATTTAACAATTGGGAATCTGATGACAGAGCATTAAGTTGGCTGAATGTAATGGGATATAATAAATCCGATATTATTAGTGTGGAGGCCATTCATGTTCCGACCAGAATAAAAAAATCTGAGGTTTTAAAATACAATTTAACTGAGGGGGAATTTGATACCCATATAAGATATAAAAAGGCAGATGCACAAATTAGGCTTTCTATAAAACTGGTAAATATTCTTAAAATCGAAAATATATCCATTAAAAAGGCAAATTCAGATTCAGATTACAATCAAATTGATAAAAGACCAGTAGATACATATCAAATGATGTGGGGTTTTGATGATGAACTTGCAAAATGGTTAAAGTTATTTACCGGAAAAAGCAAACCAAGTGAGAATACTGAACTTATTGATAAAAATGCTCTAAGTGAACCTGATAAACGCATATATATAACGGAGATGCCTAAGTTAATTCAAAATAAAATTATATCTTTTTTTCAAGATAATCGGATATTAATTGTAAGTGATTTGATTAAGGGTAGAGGTGGTCTCTCAGCCGATTGGCTGTTGGTAACAAAACAGGATAGATTAAAGAATCTTACAACTTGGTGTTTGGTTGACATTAATATAGCGATGAATTATTATGGGAATGGTGAAGTAAAAATTTCGCCACGAGGTAGTTTATCAATTGGTAGAATAACAATGCAGAGGAAAGGAGGAACGCCGGATCCAGAAAGTCTTCAGTTCAAAATTTCTCCTTGTTCCATATTCGAAATTGGACTAACATAATTATTTAATTAAATTTAATTTTTAGGGGATATGTTGGTATTATTTAGGCATCTTAAGTTTGTTCTCTTTTTGGTATCATGTTAAATTATGTTTTGTTGATCTTTCAAACCTTAAGATAGGTATAGCTTTCTTAATCCCTATTGTTGTTTAATTGATCAATGATTTGTTTTAAATATACTTCAGGATCTGTTTCATCTTGATTATTGTTTTGATTGTCAATCAATTTGTCTAACAAATCAACTTTTTTAATAAATTTATATTGCTTATATTTATATTTCCCAATCTCAATTAAGAATCCTAAGAAATGTAATATGAAGGAGGAAATAGAAATAAAAATGCAGAAGAAAACATCAAAATCGCTTGAACTAGGTGTTAAAAAATTGAAATGAAAATTCTTCGAAAGACAATAATTTGTGTTCGAAATGATTATAGTTGAAATAAATATGTATACAAAGTATTTTTGACTAAGTTGAAAGTTGTTTTAAGAAATAGAAAGTGTTAAAAAGATGATTAATACAGAAAAAACTAACCAGTTTAATATTTCCAAACTTGGAAAATATGTTCCACTAGTATTGATTATGCCAGATAAAATCAGAAGATAAAATGAATAAAGGCCTACAAATAAATATATACCTTTAAATGTTTGATTATATCTGCCTCCATTATCTGCCTCCAATTGAAAATTTAATTTTGTAAAGTCTTTGGAAAGGGATTTTATTGAATTCTGGATTTCTAAAGTAATATTTCTTGTGTTATTAAGTTTTGTGTAGTCTGATAATATTTTTTCGTGTTTAACCGCAATTTTTTTTTTCGAACTGGGATTTTAAGGAATAATACCAAGCTGTTAAATATTTAAAAACATAACTTCCAAATACATCATGAGCAACATTTAAGAAGTTAAATGCAACACTTAATTCAAAAATCGAAGTAAATGAACTTAATTCAATCATGCAAATTGCTACATATTAATTGGTAGTTTGTTTTGCTATGATAGAGGATTTGTCTAATAAAAATTCGTCAAAATGTTTTATTAGTTTTTCAGAGTTCTCTTGATTGTTAAAAGAACATATTGCCGTATATTTTTCTGTGTCTGTTTCTATTCTAAACATGTTAGAATCACCAACTGCAAAATGAAAAGGAGCCTTACTATCAATTTCATTGCCTAAAATTCTTAGCTCAACTTTTTTGTGAAATTTCGGACTTGTTAAAATCTTGTATGCTGTTGAATTAGTGTTTGGACTTTTTTCAAATATTACCGTTAGATTACTACAATTTTTATTTAAGAATTTTTGGAGGCCGTCGATATAATAGGCATTATTTGAAACATCACCATTAAAGTCCCCTGCAAATATTCTGACTTTGCTTTGGGCATTGATGAAGATATTACCCATAACAAATGCAGCATGTTCAGGCCCTTCATTTGAGAAAATTTCTTCACTTTTCAATTTAGCAAGTTTTTCAATAGCCAATTGATATGTGGTTAAGTTTTCATCGTTCGAATTTGGGGTTTCACGCATCATAGTAGTCGTAAATATACTAGATAAACGAAAAGTAAAAAAAAATGGTGCAATGAATTGTGATTCCGGATGGATTCGAACCATCGACCTACTGTTTAGAGGGCATAATACAGAATATTTATTTATAATGGGTTTGTTTTCTGTTTATGCTCAAAAACACTTATACACACACAATTTTTATATAATGAAAAATGACAAGAAATATCGTAAAACATCCTATGAAGAGGACATATTAAACACCTAGTTTCGGTTATTGATGAATTGTTACTCTAGTAGTATTTTGAAGAGTAGCTAATAGTAAAAATTCAAATACTTAGTCACAAACGGTGTATGGTGTGAAAGCTATAGCTTGGGCAGATGAACTGCTATCCTTGCTAGCACATCGTCAAAATCCGGTTGGCCATTATAATAAAGCTTGGATGTGGCCTTGTATCTAGATTTAAATGTTTCTCTGATTTTTGAGTCTTCTAATAGTAGTGCGGGGTGCTCGGAAACCGGAATATGTTTATCGGCTCCTTTTATCCTTGCCAACTTGTGAGCTTCATACTCGGCAGTTTGCGTGAAAGCAAGTATATCTTCATTTCCTAGAAGGCAATACACATCATAATACTGCCGGATAAAGTTTATATTATTGGATTCATCAGATGTGTTTCTGTTTCTATACTTTCGAATAATAGTTTGAATTTTTTCCACCAGTGTATACCCGGGATGATAGCAAAGTACGCCTGATGCAGTATTGTCGATATACTGTGATTGCATATTCATTGAAACAAGGTGTTCCCAAATCCAAGAAGAAATATCAAGTGGCGAGTTGGGCGTAATGGTGTCAAAGCCAGCTTCCAATAAAATACCTTCTTTTAAATCATCTAATACAGGAGTGTGACTGTCGTAGTGTAGTCTAATGCCACCGCTTCTATATTTATCCTTATCATCGAAGGCATGATCTCTTTCAATACGAACAATACCATCGATTGATATTTCGGAAGCCAACACATCATAGAATTTTTTTCTCGCTTCTTTAATTTCTGTTTTATCTTCTTTTCCTTCAAGCAGTAAACCAAAATTGGTTCGTATATGAATATCGATATCTTCAGAAAACCGATGTATCAAGCCATGGCCTTTTGATAAAGAAGTTCCGCCTTTTAATTCAAATTCAATTCCTTGCTGCCTTAAGGAATACAAGGTATGCATGATCCAATAATCCTTTTCAACCAGGGTTATATCAATTCCTTTTTTCGAGGAAACGATATTCAATAGTTCTTTGAATTCCGGATCGTTATGAATAAAATCAGGCATACTGTTTTTTGTTTCGATAAATTGATTTTAGCAATCGCTTTGTTCTGCCTGAGCCATATAGTTGTGCTACTCTCAACAACTCTTCATTTTTGAAGCTACTTAAATTATTGGATAAATTTTTTATTGTTTGGTTTTGATCTTCAGCTAACTCATCCAGATTATTAAGTAAATCAACCAGCAAGAATTCTTTGCTTAATTGATTGGGGAATGATGTTTTTATTTTGAATTCAAATGATTTGCCATTGAATTTGAATTCTCCTTTTCTTTTATGATTATAAACCCAGGTGGTATTGTATAGTTGAGTAAGTCCCAAACCTAAGGTATTGTACGCATTAGGTTTAACCATTAAAAAATCGGTGTCTTTTAAAAAACATTCAACCAATACGACATCATCAGGAGGTACCACTCCAAACTTAGAGGATTTTGGCGCGTAGTAGACGCCTTGATTTAGTTTTACAAGGCTTCCATCTTTTATCAGTATACCTAAATGCCTATCAATGGCCGATGAGTAATACTCTAGGTCAGAACGCCTATAAACCTGTCCAGGCTTGATATGTTGCCTCAAAGTTTCCATGATAACTTAAACAAAGATAATACTTAAACAAGCAAATGCATTAAAATATTGGTAAAATTCATGCAATTAGCATTATATTATTAATTATCAATGTATTAATTAAATAAAAAACCGGTTCATCTCCATTTTTTGTGGGTAAGTAAAATAGATTGAATCAATACAGGTTAGGATGGCTTGCCTGTTTAACACAAGACAAAAGCAAAGGAGTTGTGGCTTGTGGGCTGATCCCCTCCCCTTTTTGGGCTTGTCTATGCAAAGATCTTTGGATAGACATCGGAGAAGAGAAGAATCAAAATGAATTCTAGTGGATATACTCTTATCTCTCAACGGTCTTAACCCATCCTTAGCCTGCCCCGAAAAAAGGAGTGGCAAGGGCAATCGAAAAACGAGAACAAAAAATAACACAAACCTTATCGCCTATAGCAGGGGATGTATAAATTTCTATCTGGTTGTCCATTGTTTCAGTTTTTCCTTTGCTTCTGTTATCCAATGTAATTCTTAGTCCCCAGCATCGAATACCCGTATTGCCAGTCAATTATTGAAAGCCTCTTTGTCCAGAAGTAGATGAAGCTTAGGTATTATAGTTAAGGTGGCAATATGCTTAAGGAGATGTGTAACAATTTTAGCAGAAAAATCTCAGAATTCAAAATGTGATTTATCCTGGAAATGGCTAACAGAGCCAGACAAAGCCGATTTTTTGCACCAATACGAGATCTCCCTATCCATGCGATCAGATAACCTGTTTGATGAAATACTGGAAATAGCGGATTCCATTGAATTGGGGGAAACCATTACGACCAAAGCCGGCGGACAGGAAGGGATAG
>CANHCC010000024.1 GCA_947459115.1 Bacteroidota bacterium
CTACTTCCAATTGGAATCCAAACCGTGTTATTAGGGCTTGACTCCCAGGTATAGAAATATAAGCCATTTCCACCATTGGGAATCTGCCCGGTTAAAATCGCAGGAATGGCATTTTGACAAATCGTCTGATCGACTCCTATCGTATTATTTTGAATGCTTTGGTCCACTACGATGGTAACCGTATTGGAAGTAGAGGAGGGGCAAGGTCCTGCCGCAATTATCCTACGATAGTACATGGTTGCACCCGGAATTGGAGGGGCAAAATCCTGGGCATTGGCTCCGGGCACAGGGGCCCAGGCAATTCCATTAGGGCTGGATTCCCATGAATAGGATGGGCTTCCATTGCCACCTGTCAAAACGGAACCGGACAATTGGGAGGGAGCAACACCGGAACAAATGGTCTGATCACTGATAATTAAATTATTCCCAAGCGGCTGGTTGACATCCAACGCTACCACATTGCTGGTGTCAGCACAGGGGAAGGAATTGACAATTCGCCTGAAATACACATTGGAATTTAACACCGGGGGCTGATAGGTAGGGGCAACACCACCGGTCACATTGTTCCAATTTAAATTATCGGGACTACTTTGCCAGACATAGGTGTAAGCCCCGGATCCTCCGAGAGGACTGGCTCCGGTGAGATTGGCAGGTTGAGATCCTGAACAAATGGTCTGATTTGACCCAACTAAATTCCCGGTAATACTGGGTAGGAGAGAAATTTCTATGCTGTTGCTGGTGCTTCCGGCACATACCCCCGCGGTAATAATTCGTCTGAAATAAGCGGTTGATGAAATTGCTCCACTCTGAAAATTCTGACCAGTACCACTCGGTATAGGAGTCCAGGTCACATTGTTGGAGCTACTTTCCCAAGCATACACATAGGCCCCGGATCCCCCTGTCGGAAGCGTTCCGGTAAATTGAGACGGAACACCGGCATTACAAATGGTCTGATTTGCTCCAATAGTATTTGAACCGATAGGATTTTGAACCGTTACAGAGATGGCAGCGGATGTATCAATACAACCCGGTTGAGAAAATACCCGACGACGAAAATAAAGCGTTGAACTTAGGCTAGGAGGCGTGTAGTTTTGAGTTGTCGCATTAGGGATATTACCCCAGGTAGAGTTGTTTGTGCTTGAAAGCCACTGATAGGCATAAGTCCCATTCCCGCCTCCGGGTAAAGAACCGGAAAGCAAAGAGGCCAGGTTTGTAGAACAGATGGTTTGGTTAGCCGAAATATTGTTATTGGTAATGGGGGTGTTACAAACCTGTTGATAGGTAATTGCCACCTGCACACTGTTTACACAAGTATTCCCGCCGTTGTTGACGACTTGAATCGTGTTAGCACCTCCATAAACATACCCGGGAGGATTGGTTATACAAACCGTTCCGGTGTAGCAATTACCACAATTGCAATTACATCCGGTCGGTACAGGAAAAGTCCCGATTGTTACCCCATTAAGACGAACAGTCATGCTTGTCAAACCACAACACACATAATTAACGGTGGCACAAACCTGAGTAACCTGGTTACCGGCTGGAACCGGGTCAGTAAAGGTTCTCTGACCATTGTTCCACATGGGGCTACCACTACCGGAGGCGCATGCATACTGTCCACCATTGATATTATTACAAATGGTGCACCAACCGGTTGTCCAAAAAACGGAAGTATTAACGACTGTTTGGGCATGCACCTTTAAGGCAAGGGCAGGCATCACAATCGTGAGGACCAGAACTATGTAGAATATTTTTCTCATAAAACTATTATGAATCGAAACACAATTTTGCTTCAATTCCTTTCAAAGTTCATAAAAATTGAGGAAAAATCTAGAACATTTCCGTGTGAATGGTAATAATTAGGGGTTAATTGAAAATCAAACTGAAAATTATTTCTAAGAAATATGATTTTTTTCACTTAAAAATAACTATCAGCAGATTTGAATACTGGACTCACTTTTTTGAAGCCCCCTAAAAAAAACTTTTCGGTTGAACCTAATTCTTGAAAGGCATTAAAACACATAAGAGAATCCAACCCCTAAGTGAAGGTGTGTCCTATAATTAATCACACTGGAGGTAGCGGTGAATAAGGAACCAAGTGAATGGCGGAATCCAACCTGGTACCACCACCATAACCGACTTCTGAGTTTTTCCTGTGCACCGAGGGAGACAGACAAATAGGTATCATGCCGGAGGAATTGTTGCTGCATCAGCACCCCGGTTGTATCTATTTTGAAATCGGTGTAACAAAATGTCAGACCTGCAAGCGCATAAGGAACATAGCGATACTGTTTGGTTGGCACAATAAACTTAAAGAGAAAGGGAAACTCAAAAAAAGCAGAATTAACCTTTATCGAATCCTTAGTCAAGTCTCTACTGACATGGTACCCGGAGATTCCTATCTGAAAGCCATTCTTTTTATTGAACATAAAACCAATGTCCACCTGAGGGGCAACATTCAAGCCAAATCGGGGTTGATCGAATCGAAAATAATTTAGCATTCCCAAGCCCCCAAAGTTCACATAAGCTCTACTAGTGGCAGTGGAATAAGACCAAAAGCCGCTTGCATTTTTGGGCACTTGACCCAAAAGGGTTAAAGGTAAAACCAAAATAATAAACCACCCGCCGCTTAACAGCATGCGTTTGGGTATTAGTTTTAGTATCAATGAGAAATAAAGCGCTTTTAAAATCACTGAGATTATTTAGGGAATTTAAGCTTGTTCTTAAGTTTTTCAGATTCTTCTTTCAGTTTTCGTTCAGCCTCTTCTTTGGCTTTTTTCTCGGCTTCTTTTCTTGCTCTTTCTTCAGCTTCTTTCTTTAGACGATCGGCTTCCTTACGAGCTCTTTCTTCAGCCTCTCGTTTCAACCGATCGGCTTCGGCTTTAGTTCTTGCTTCAGCCTCATTCTTCAAACGGTCAGCCTCTTTTCGCACTCTGTCCTCTGCCTCTTTTTTAAGTCTTTCGGCTTCTTGCCTTGCTTTTTCCTCAGCCTCCCGTTTCAAACGCTCTGCCTCTTGGGTCGCTTTATCTTTTACTTCCCCAACTTTATCCTGAAGCGCCTGACCGGTAGCAGTATTTTCTCCATCGCCTTTGACGCCTAAAACAACCGGATTGGCAAAAGTTCCACCCAATCGAATTTCCCCTTTTAATCGTTCCCCAATAATTTTTTGCCCGCCTGTAACATTAGACAAGGCAGCATTCGCGGCCTGACCAATGGCGCCTGATGGGGCATCCACCTTCACGAGATATTGAATACTCTGATCGAATCCATTGCTCCCCGAAATATTCAACAGGGTGTTCCCGGCTGTAACATCAAAAGGATCAAAATGAATTCGCCCGTTTTCTATCCGGAAAGTAATTTTTGTGTTTTTGAGCTGTATTTCCTTGACCCCGGATCCTGTCAGTTTTGAGGCCTGACCCATTTTCTGAACCACCGGCATGTCAGATACTTTCCCTTCAAATACCATCATGGCACCAAGGCCTGTAAAGGTCTCCATCAAAGGCATCATATCCATCCCCAGCAAACTGCTGATTCGCATCTCTGTACTAAATCTACCCTCCACAAACTTTGCAGCAGGAGCCAACACCTGAACAGTATTAAAAGCTTTATAGGCTTCTTGAATATTAAGGCCAGCAATATTCATCTTAAAATCAAAGGTTGGCTTTGCAAGGTTGGCGGCATTGTATTGACCCCCCATTACAAAATTGCCATCTAACAGATTGAATTTGATATCCTGCATTTGAACAGCCTGATCGCGAACAATCACTACGCCATTCACCTGTTTTAAAACAAGGTTATCATACAAGACCTCAGAAATGCTGGTATTCAGAGTAAAATCTATTCCCTTGGGAATCTCAACCGGACTCATTGAAACTTCAGTACCGGAGGACGCCGCTGTTGTTTCCTCTTCCGTCATCCATTCATTGACATTAAACTTTGGACTACTGAAGTTCATACTGCCTGTCAAAGGCTCATTCTCGAGCAAGGCATAGGCCAGATAATTTTTAAATGCACCCGTCACCGTAATATCGCTACTTCCCACTTTACCCTGATAGGAATTAATTCGCATCTCCCCGGGATTGAAGGAAAAATCTCCTTTCGAAATTGTTAATCCCTGAGGCAAATCTGCACTTTTATACCTTAAATTGGCAATTTGCATAGTTCCGGAGGTTGGCACATTTATATAACGCCCTGCTTCAACATCCGATTGTTTACCCTTTGAATTTAGAACAATCTGTATTTGTCCGGCCAGTTCTGTCCCTTCAATGGGGAATATCTTCATCAACTTCTCCAAATCTAATTTCCCCTTTATACTTAAATCAAAGGCAGGATCTTCAAAATGCGTAACAGCCAATTTCAAATCTATGGGTTCTTTATCCAATTCTGTGTGAAATTGAGAAATAGAGAGGGTAGAATTAGGTAGTGACCCGTCACTCGTCATAGAAGCTTTAAAGCTCATATTTTCCAAAGCAGCCGGGAAATCCGCAGATTTAGCATACCCTCCTGTTAAAGACATATCCGCCTGAATGAGGGGCATAGACTTATCATTGTAAATACCTTTAGCATTTCCTTTTAGGTCAAAAACACCTTTTAGAGCAATTCCCTCCATCGGGAATATTCGGGTCAAATCTTCCAGATTCAGCCGAGCGTTTACTGTGGCATCAATCTCAGGATTCGACAAACCAGTTACCAACGCCTTCATATCAACCGGATTATTGCCAAACTCAGCATGAAGCTGCCTAAGTTGCACCTGAGTCTCCTCCAACAAACCGGACTTATTGGCAACACCCAAATCCACTTGTATATTTTTCACTTCCTCTGTTAGGTCAGGGTATTTAAAGGCTGCGTTCCCCACTTTTAAATTTAGAGTAAAAGCCGGTAATCGTTTCTCATTGTAAGTTCCGGTTGCGGTACCATCTAAGGCAAGTGTGCCGGAGGTTTTAATATCCTTAAAGGATTCGGTGTACATGCCCGGTACCAGCGAAAGAATATTCCTAAATTCAGTTTCGAGTGTATTATATTTAATATCCATACGAATATCCTCTCCTGCCAACTGAACAAATCCATCGAAACCCAAATGAAGATCATTTATACTCACCTTGTTGTCTTTAAAGCGATACATACTTTGAGCCATATTCATATCCAGATCTACCTTGGCATCGATGTTAAGATTTCTGGCGTAATGACTGCCATCCATTTTAACATTAAGCCCTTTTATGGCGGTTTTAGTACGAAGTAGGAATTCTTCAGCCATAAAATCACCCGAGCCTGTATGGGTGAGATTTTGAAAGGAAGCATATAAGTTGCCCTGCCTGTCGTCATAAATTAAGGCTGCATCTGTAATTGAATATTCATTTAAGGCCAATGCAAATGAGGAAAGCGCAGTATCCGCTACCGCAGTATCCGGCTCAACGCCTTCTGATTTGTATATATCATAATTAGCTTTGCCATCCGCCAGGATTTTAACTTTCAACCTTGGTTGATCGAGCAAAAGCTTTTTGACCTCAATTCTATCCCCATTTATGACACTCATGATATCCAGGACAACATTAAACCGGTTAACTGCAGCGAGGGTATCACCTTTAAAAACACCTTTACCGACGACACCAAAATCGTCTAATTGAATCGTAAGATTTGGAAAATTACGAATGAGGGTCAGGCCAAAGTCCCCAAAATAGACTTCGGCATCGATTCGCTTGGCGATTTCCGAGTCTACCTTGGCACGAATTTTATCCTTAAAAAGAAAAGGAAGTAGTAACAGAACCGCAAAAAGCAAAAATACGGTTGCAAGCAAATAACCAATGAACTTTTTCATCACCCTAAATGGATTTATATTCCTGCCTCAAAATTAGGAATTTTGAATGCATTTAAGCCTATTATCCTATTACCGCCTGACCCTTAACCTTCTATTTATCTCTTTCTCGAGGAATTGAGGCAACCTTTATCCCCCTATCCTATTAACCAGGCTTAAACGCACTCCTATCATTTGTTCAATCTGAAACCAACTCAACCTGACTGTACGCATTCAATGACAAAATCCAGGACAAGTAAACAACGGCCATACAAAAATTGTATGCATCGAAATGAACTTTTCCATGCTTTTTTTCCTTTATTAGAGGTTATTTTGTATGCCCTTTAAACATCGACTTTTGCTTAAATATCTCACCCTTCCCTTATTTCTGCTCATTAGCTTTCAAGCTTTTGTTCAAGCTCAAACCCTAACGATTTCAGGCTTTATTAAAGATGGGGGAACGGGAGAAGCGCTACCTTCCGCAACCATAAGTATCCCGGAAAGAAAAACCGGGACCCGAAGCAACGATTTTGGGTTCTACTCGATTACACTACCCAAGGCAACCTACACCCTTCAAATTCGATATGTAGGTTACCAACCTATTGATACCGTGGTGGATTTAGAAAAAAGTCTGACCCTGAATTTCAAAATGAAGGAGGAGACGACTCAGCTGGAAGAAATCGTCATCACAGACGATGCCGCCAAACAAACCGTCCAATCCTCGCAGATGAGTATGATTTCTCTGCCCATGTCCCGAATCAAACAAATCCCGGTAATGTTTGGTGAAGCAGATCCCATCAAGGTCATTCAGCTAATGCCAGGGGTAAGAAATAATTCAGAAGGGAATGCCGGATTTTTTGTGCGTGGGGGTGGTGCCGATCAAAACCTGGTATTGCTGGATGGATCTCCGGTATATAATGCATCCCACTTATTTGGTTTTTTCTCTGTTTTTAACCCGGATGCTGTAAAGGGGGTTGAACTTTATAAAGGTGGCTTCCCGTCCAGGTATGGGGGAAGAATTTCGTCAGTCCTGGACATTCAAATGAAGGATGGGAATACAGAGAAAACGAGTGTTTCAGGGGGAATTGGCCTAATTGCTTCCCGGCTAACCCTGGAAGGTCCAATCGGAAAGAAACAAAAAGGTTCCTGGATTATATCCGGAAGAAGAACCTATCTTGACGCATTTACCCGTCAATTAAATCGTGCCAACCAAAGCAATGCGGAATGGAATCGTATTCCTGATTATTATTTTTATGACCTGAATCTTAAGGCAACTTGGCAAATCACCCCTAAAGACAAAATCTTTTTGAGTGGATATTTAGGTAAGGATGTGTTTGGGTTTGACGACCCATTATTAAATTTAAGTTTTGGCTGGGGCAATAAAGCAGGGACCCTTCGATGGAACAAACAACTGTCTCCTAAATTATTTCTAAACCAATCCTTAACTTTTTCGGATTATCAGTACAACATAAAGAATAGCCTTGAACTCTTCAGTATTCGCTTATTTTCGGGCATCAGAGATTATGGATATAAGGCAGAATTGGATTATTTGCCCTCTCCCAACCATACGGTTAAAGCAGGGGTATTATATACCTATCATGAGTTAGAACCCGGCGGTTTTGAGGGCAATACCAGTGATGGTAGTCTCCAGGCCAAATCAGCTACCAAAATGTACGGCAATGAATGGGGCGCTTATGTACAGGATGACTGGGAGGTCAATTCGTTTTTGAAGTTAAATTATGGCTTTCGTCTTTCAGGCTTTGTCACGCCGGACACGCAGTTTGTATATCCTGAGCCGAGAATTTCCACGCGTCTGAAAGTCAATGATAAATTATCGTTCAAGGCTTCCTATTCCAGAATGGCGCAATACCTGCACCTGGTTTCCAATTCATCCATTTCCCTTCCCACAGATTTATGGTTTCCTGCCACCCGAAGGTTATCGCCTCAATTAGGGGATCAGATAGCCGGGGGATTTGCAAGATTACTGGCCAAAAACAAAGTAACCTTTACCTATGAGGCCTATTACAAATGGATGCAAAATCAGGTAGAATATCGGGAAGGCGCTCAAATTTTCTTCAATCCCAATCTGGCAAATGAATTTGTGAGTGGAAGGGGCTGGAGTTATGGCAATGAGTTCCTGTTTCAAAAAACGGAGGGTAAATGGACCGGCTGGCTGGGCTACACATTAAGTTGGACCTGGCGTCAATTTCCGGATATTAATATGGGCAATAAATTCCCTGCCCGACATGACCGCCGACATGATATTGTTGCCGTCTTTACCTGGAATTTAAGTCCAAGAGCTTTGCTGAGTGCCACTTTTGTTTATGCAACCGGAAACGCCGTAACCTTGCCAGAGGGACGCTATGTAGCCTTTGACCAGGCTACGCTTAAGCCTGTTGTTGTACCCGTGTACCCATCACGAAATACCCTAAGAATGCCGGATTATCATCGTGGAGATATTGGATTTACCTGGAAGTTTGACCCAAGATGGGGAGAATCTGACTTAACCTTCAGCATTTACAACATCTACAACCGTCGAAATCCCTACATTGTCTTTTTCCAGGAGATACGCAATGAAGCCCAGGAAATCGAAGGGTTTGAAGCCCGACAGGTTTCCCTATTTCCGATCATACCGGCTGTTACCTGGAATTTTAAATTTTAACCCATATGAGTCATTTGAATCCTAAATCGGCTTCGGGATCCTGGTTGGGAGGTCTATTCATAATAGCAATCCTCCTGCTGAATTCCTCCTGTCGCCCGCCCAAAATCATAGAAGTAAAACTCCCGAAACATGACCCTTTACTAATTGTAGAGAGTTATCTGGAACCAGGGCTCCCCAAAACCGTCATTGTACAACAAAGCACTGGATATTTTGATGCCCCCGAAGTATTGGTCATACAAAATGCTTTGGTGACCATTTCTGATGGCATAAAAACGGATACCCTGACTTATACCCCACTTCAAATCGGGGCGTTTCAATTTGGCGTTTACACATCCCTGGACACCTCCACATTTGTCAAGGAAGAATACGGCAAAACCTTTACCCTAAACGTTGAAGCCCAACTTAAAAATGGAGAAATACGAAAAGCAACTGCCACAACGACCTTACTTCCGGCCGTCCCAGTATTAGAAACGACTCATATTTTTGATGGCAGACCTGAAAACCGCGCCTACATCACCGGGTATTTGCAAGATCCGGTAGGAGCAAAAAATTATTACCGCGTAATCTTCATAACACCGGGAACCTCAAAATATCCCCTTCCTCCAGGCCAAACCGAAAGAGACAGTGTCATTGAGTACACCCTGGCAGATGATTTGTTTGATGGTCAGCGCATCCCATTTGGCAGTCCCCCATTTTTTGAACCGGGAGAAGTTGTTCAGATCAAACTGGTGAACATTACAAAAGAGTATTTCGACTACCTGGTTTCGTTAGAGAGTGCGGTTGAAGGCAACGGGAGTCCATTTGTGGAGCCTTTTAACGTGAAAGGGAATGTGATTGGATCTGGAGTCACGGGTATTTTTACCGGTCTGAGTTATACACTGTATCGAGATACCGTTCCGGAATAGACCGCATCCCATGGGGGGCATCATCCCCTGAGTAGACACTAAAATCCTATCCCTACCTGAACAAGGGGGGATTGTTGTATTCCCCATATTGTGGAAAATGAGGCGTTTTTTCCCTGTTAAGTCTCATATTTTAAGCGTAATTTTACCCTTAAGTTAAGTTTTCATTCAACTATCGTATGTCAGAAGAACTTTCGAAAAAAGACAGTAATTATTCCGCAAGTAATATTCAGGTATTGGAAGGGCTGGAAGCCGTTCGGAAGCGTCCGGCGATGTATATTGGAGATGTGGGGATTCGAGGGCTACACCATCTGGTTTATGAGGTGGTGGACAACTCTATAGATGAAGCACTGGCGGGATATTGTACCGATATCGAGGTTATAATTAATGAAAATAACTCCATCACCGTAAGAGATAATGGTCGGGGTATCCCGGTGGATTTCCATGAAAAGGAACAAAAATCAGCCTTGGAAGTGGTAATGACCGTGCTTCATGCCGGAGGAAAGTTTGACAAAGACACCTACAAAGTTTCAGGTGGGTTGCATGGTGTTGGGGTTTCCTGCGTGAATGCCCTTTCTATTGATTGTACCGTTAATGTGCATCGGGATGGGAAGATATATTCTCAGACTTATCATTGTGGAATTCCTGAAGCTCCGGTTCGGGAAATTGGCACAACGGATCGCAGAGGCACTGAAACCGTATTTCTACCGGATAACACCATTTTCACCGAAACAGAATATCGTTTTGATACGCTTGCAAATCGTATGCGGGAATTGTCCTTCCTGAATAAAGGTATCCGAATTACCCTCACAGACATGAGGGAGATGGTGAAAGACGAAGAAAATGAAGGCAAAACCAAACCTTTATCTAAAATATTCTTCTCTGAAGGGGGCCTCAATGAATTTGTAAAATTTCTGGATTCAGCCAGAACACCCATGTTTGATCCTCCCATCTACATCTCCGGTGCAGATGAAAATGGGGAAACGCCGGTGGAGCTTGCTATTTTATATAATGATTCTTACACCGAGAATATTCACTCGTATGTAAACAACATCAATACCCATGAAGGCGGAACGCATGTTTCGGGATTTAAAAAGGCATTGACAAGGTCTTTGAAAGCATATGCAGATAAATCCGGGTTGTTAAATAAACTCAAAATTGAGATTACGGGGGATGACTTCAGGGAAGGCATTACTTCTGTCATCTCTGTAAAAGTAGCCGAGCCTCAGTTTGAGGGTCAAACCAAGACGAAACTTGGGAATGGAGATGTGGCTGGGATTGTGGAAGGGATTGTCAATAAATACCTAACCTACTACCTCGAAGAAAACCCGGGTATTGCCAAAAGAATCATTCAAAAGGTCATCCTGGCCGCAGAAGCCCGCACGGCAGCAAAGAAGGCCCGTGAGATGGTGCAGCGAAAAAATGTAATGGTGAGTGGAGGGCTTCCCGGGAAACTTGCGGATTGCTCCGATAAGAATCCGGCCAATTGTGAAATATACCTGGTGGAAGGGGATTCGGCCGGAGGTTCGGCCAAGCAGGGAAGAAACCGTGCCTTTCAAGCCATTCTTCCTTTGAGAGGAAAAATCCTCAATGTTGAGAAAGCCCATCCTGCAAAAATCTATGACAACGAGGAAATCAAAAATATGATTATTGCCCTGGGGATTCAGGGTATTGGGACCGAATCAGAGATTTCGCTTGAAAAACTTCGTTATCACAAAATCATCATTATGACGGATGCGGATGTGGACGGTAGCCACATTCGTACCTTGATCCTGACATTCTTTTATCGCTACCTGAAGCCACTGGTTGAGGGCGGGTATGTTTACATTGCCTTACCCCCTTTGTATCTTGTAAAAAAGGGTAAAGAGGAACAATATTGCTGGACCGAAGACGAAAGAAAAGCGGCCATTGAAAGAATTGGAGGCGGAGATGAAGGCAAAGTGAATGTTCAGCGATATAAAGGATTAGGAGAGATGAATCCGGAACAATTATGGACAACTACCATGGATCCGGCAAAAAGAACGCTTCAGCGCGTGAATATAGATAGTGCTGCAGAAGCCGACTATTTATTTTCTATGCTCATGGGCGATGAAGTTCCGCCCCGCAGAGAATTCATTGAACAAAATGCAAAATATGCTCGCATAGACGCATGAAAAAAGTCCCCTGCTGCAAGGTATATATACCTTGCAGCAGGGAACTTTTTTCATGCAACTTTATGGAATTTTGACCCCTCTTGCATCATGAGAAAAAAAGATTCTCATGAAAAGTTCAAGCAAATTCCAAAACCTGGCAACCATGATCTGCATGATCATTGTTTTTGCCGCCTGTAATCCCGCTAAATCCGGTAGATCTAACGACACCCCTCAAAACAAACTGCCTAAAGAGAGTTCGGAAAACCGGGACATTCAATCCATTCACCTGGAACAGGAAGAATCTCTTCGCCGGAACGCCCTGCCTCATTCGGAAATACTTGTAGAAGATCAGTCCCTGCCGCAGTCAACAGAATCTGTCAAACAAGTAGAAACCGGAAAAAAGTATATTCAAGCGAATGTTTCCGGTGTCTCTGAATCGATGCCGAATTCCGGATACGCTAACATGAACAAGTCCAGAGCAACGGTACCCTATGAACAAGGGGCTAATATAACCTATGCGCCACCTGTTAGCGCGGATGCACTTTATCCTGAACCCACTTATCAAAATCAGGAATCGTATGATTTATCGGAAGAACAAAAATTCCAAAGAGTCACCGAACAACCCCTTAGTACTTTCTCTATTGATGTGGACAATGCGAGTTACACCAATACCCGCAGAATGCTTCAGGCAGGCACCCTACCCCCGAAAGAAGCTGTAAGACTAGAGGAGTTTATCAATTACTTTTCTTACAAATATCCTCAGCCCGACAATGGGCATCCTTTTGGTTTTATAACGGATTTGGCGCCATGCCCCTGGAATACCAATCGTTTGTTATTAAGAGTTGCAATGAAAGGGAGGGAAATCCCCTTGGCCTCCATGCCACCAATGAATCTTGTTTTCCTGATTGATGTATCCGGCTCTATGAATCCGGAGAATCGCCTGCCATTATTGAAAAGATCCTTGAAAGCCCTGACGGAAAAACTAAGACCACAGGATCAGGTATCGATTGTGGTCTATGCCGGCGCAGCGGGCCTGGTGTTACCCTGCACACCCGGACATGACAAAATCACAATCCTTAATGCCCTCGAGAATCTGAGAGCAGGCGGCTCCACTGCCGGAGGTCAAGGATTGGAACTGGCCTACAAAACCGCCACGGAACACTATAAAAAGAATGGTATTAACCGCATCATCCTTACGTCAGATGGAGATTTTAATGTTGGCCAATCGAGTGACGAAGCCATGAAAAAACTCATCGAAGAAAAGAGAATTTCAGGTGTAACCCTTACCGTGATGGGCTTTGGAATGGGCAATTTAAAAGATTCCAAAATGGAGACTCTGGCCAATCATGGGAATGGCAATTATTTTTATATTGATACTTATGAAGAAGCCATGCGGGTGCTGGTGGATCGTATTGATGGCACCCTTTATACATTAGCAAAGGATGTTAAACTACAACTGGAATTCAATCCGGCAAAAGTAAAACACTATCGCCTGATTGGTTATGACAACCGAAGGCTTAACAAAGAGGATTTCAATAACGATAAAAAAGATGCCGGAGATTTAGGGGCGGGTCACACCGTTACAGCCTTATACGAAATTGTCCCCACTGGTAGCACAGAAGAACCCGAAGGCAGTGTAGATGAACTAAAGTATGGCAGCAAACCTTCTCCCCTCCCCAATTCAGCCATTGAATCTCAAGAATGGCTAACGGTTAAATTTCGGTATAAATCCCCGGGTGAAGAAACAAGTAAACTTATCACCCATGTGGTTAGCGGCTCTTCTAAATGTGACAAGATGAATGAGGACTTTAAATTCTGTGCCTCAGTCGCGGCCTTTGGCATGCTGCTCAAAGACAGTGAGTATAAAGGCAAGGCTTCGTTTAGCATGATTGAAAAAATGGCGTCAGAAAGCCTGTCTTATGACCCGGGTGGGTACCGTGCAGAATTTGTAAGAATGGTAAAACTGGTGGAAAGTTTAACGCCAACTTATAGCGAGCACGCCAACAAATAAAACACCGGCTGAGATAAGCACATAAATAAAAAGGGACACCCTCTTACAGGTGTCCCTTTTTTATGGAAGAAAGGTATTATACCCTTCCAACTGCTTTTTTAATGCGGTAATTAATCAGATACATCACCGGGACAACAACTAATGTTACAAGGGTTGCGAAGGCAAGCCCAAAAATTATCGTCCATGCAAGAGGTCCCCAAAACACTACACTTTGCCCACCGACAAATACATTCGGATTAAGATCGGTAAACAAGGTTATGAAATTAAAATTCAATCCAATCCCAAGAGGGATTAACCCCAGAATGGTAGAGGCTGCAGTCAGCAATACAGGATTCAATCGTGTTTTTCCGGCCTCCACCACAGCGTTTTCCAATTCATTCCCTTCTGCTATAAGCGTATCCATGAATTCTACGAGTAGAATTCCGTTTTTAACCACAATCCCAGCGAGAGCGACGATTCCAACCCCTGTCATGACAATGGACATATCCATTCCGGTAAGTGCGAATCCTAAGAACACACCAATAACAGAAAACAAAATCTCTGATAGAATAATCAAGGGTTTAGATAGAGAATTAAACTGCGTGACCAGAATCAAAAATATCAATCCGAGCGCAATCATCATGGCCCAGTTGAGGAAGGCCTGAGTCTCGGCCTGTTCCTCCTGCTGACCAGTCATTTGAACTTCAAATCCCTCCGGCACAGAATAATTTTCTAAAGCCGTTTTAATTTGATTAACGACTTCATTTTCATTGTAACCGGTAATAACATTAGAAGATATCGTAATCAATCTTTTCAAATTTTTACGCTGAATACCTCCATATGTATTTTGATAACGCACCGTAGCGACGGAGGAGAGCGGCACTTGCCGTCTTTGTCCGGTGGTCATCTCCATAAAGGAGATTTTCATATCCATCAAGGCGTTAATATTATTACGCGTGGCCTCAGAATAACGAATCTGAATCGGATATTCATCTTCATCTTTTCTGAATTTAGAGGACTCTTTTCCAAAAATGGCACTGCGTATTTCCATACCAATTTGACCGGTTGAAATCCCCTCTCTGTTTGCCCTCTCCCGATCGATGTCAATAACAATCTGTGGCTTGCTATTGATGAAGTCCGACTTCAATTCCTCAACACCTGCAATCTGAAGGGAATCTACATAGCGCTCTACATCTTCTGCCAATTTGATTAAGCCAGGAAAATTTTCCCCTCTAACTTCGATATTGATAACCTTTCCGACAGGGGGACCATTTTGTTCTTTATCCACGGTGAGCTCTGCTCCCGGAATATCTTGTATGGCATCCCGTATTTTATTCAAATAGGGCGTTGTACTTTCTCCATGTCGTTTTTCAAATTCCTTGAATGCAACCGTCACCTTACCTTTATGAGGCGTGGCAGAGCGATCAGGATTCATCGGATCTCCTGCCCCAACAGCCACATTTGATATCACAGACTCCACAATGGGATTATTTTCTCCAATTACAGAATAGACCCGTTCCTCCACTACTTTTGTCAAAGAATCTGTTACGGTTTGATCTGTACCAACCGGAAGAACCAAATATACATAGGCGAAATTAGGATCTCCCTGAGGGAAGAAAACTACCTTTGGAGACCGAATCCCTAACAACACAAATGAGAGCACAAACAAGACAACCATACTCACAATTACAATCCATGGATTCTTTCCTCTCAAAGCCCATCGCAAAATATTCTCATACTTATTCATCATGGCTGGCAATAGCCTTTCCTGAAAGCCTTTAATCATAGGCGTAAATGCAAAGCGATTAATTAATCCTGCAAGAACAAAGAATACCAGGATATTTCCGGCAGTGAAACCACCTACCACATATAATACCACTGCCATCCCACCTAAAATGGCCATATAACGCCAGAACGTCTTCGTCGCTTTTACATGATCCACTTCTTGATCCCGTTTCATAAAACTCACTGCAAAGACCGGATTAATAAAAAACGCTACAATCAGGGAGGCTGTTAAAGTTAAGATAAGGGTTACCGGAAGAAACACCATGAATTCACCAATAATACCTTCCCAAAAAGCCAGTGGCACAAAAGGCGCAACGGTTGTAGCAGTTCCAGCTAAAACCGGGATAAACACTTCACCGGCAGCCTCACGCGCGGAATCCAGAATTGACTTATTGTATTTATGAAAAATACGATGTGTATTTTCTACCACCACAATGGCATCATCCACTACAATTCCCAAGGCCATAAGAAAGGAAAAGAGCACAATCATATTTAAGGTAAAGCCCAGTGTAGGCATAACCAAAAATGCCAGGAAGGAAGCAATTGGAACAGACAACCCCACGAATAAGGCATTCGTCGTTCCCATAAAAAACATTAAGACTAAGGTCACCAGAATGAAACCCAAAATAATGCTGTTCACCAAATCATTTAAGGTAGTCCTGGTTTCCACTGACTGATCACCCGTGATGGAGATTTTCAAATTCGAAGGCAAATCATTTTTAATAGCATTATTTACAATCTCCTGAATTTTATCAGAGGCATCTACCAGATTTTGGCCGGATCGCTTGATTACATTAAGGGTAATTACCGGCTTACGATTCAGACGAGCATAGGATTCTCTTTCCTCGAATGTTTCTTTGACCTCTGCTATTTCTTTTAATGCAATAGGAGCCCCATTCATGGACTTCACCATTATATTCCCAATATCAGCGGCTGTTCTGAATTCACCAAAGACCTGAACAGACCGCTTCATTTCACCTACGCGAATGTTACCGCCGGATAAATTCAGATTTTCAGATGCAATGGCACGATCTACATCATTTAAGGTGATTTTTGCCACCTGCATCTTATACATATCCAGATTTACCTGAACTTCTTTCTCCAGGCCTCCAACGATATCCACCCGGGTAATTTCTTTGAGGGTTTCCATCTTATCCTGAAGCAATTCTGCATATTCCTTCAATTTCTCCGGCTCAATTTCACCATACAAGTTGACAAACATGATAGGGAATTCAGAGAAATCTACTTCGATGACATCAGGATCTCTTGGCAAATCTGTTGGCAAATCCGGCCTTGCTTTATCCACTGCATCTTTTACTTTTTGCTTGGCGACCGCCACATCCACACTGGTGTTAAATTCCACCACAACAGAGGAAAAGTCCTGAACGGAATTACTGGTAATTTTTTTAACACCAGAGATAGATTTCAGTTGCTTCTCAATCGGACGCGTAACCAGGTTTTCCATATCAGAAGGAGAAGTACCCGGATAGGCCGTTGCCACATACATTGTCGGAATGACGATATCCGGAAACTGTTCTTTCGGCAGAGAGATATAAGTATTGATCCCGAATAAACAAATCAATACTGTCATGATATATACGCCGGTACGATTATTAATCGCCCAGGTCGTGAGTTTAAATTCTTTCATGTGCGCTTGTGTTAAAGCGGTTATTGAATAATTTCAAGAGGTTGTCCATCTACCAGATTCTGATAGCCGACAGTCACCAATTCATCGCCTTCATTTAGACCTTCGACGATTTCAACATTATCCCGATAAGCCATACCGGTTTTAATCAATCTTCTGGATGCCTTATATTGATTCCCATCTTTTACGGATAGATAAACGAACTCTTGCGTTTCATCTCTCTGAATCAGATTTAACGGAACTGAAATAGCCGACTTAGCCTCATAATCTTTTACGCGTACTTCTACGACCATATTAGGTCTTACCACCAGATTAGCAACAGAAGGAGAAGGCACTTCCACCATAAAGGTTCTGTTCACCATATTGATTGCACTGCTCTTTACACGCACAGAGGATTTGCCCTCGATCTGTTGATCCGGAAAATACACCATCACCTCATTACCCGGATTCACACGCGTAAAATAAGTTTCGGCAAATTCAGCTACAATTTTATTGTTGGTTGGATTGACCAGTCTCATCAAGGGCATACCCGGCATGGCCGATTCCCCCTCTTTTGCCATAACTTCATCAATCACCCCTGAGAATGGGGCTTTAACTTTAGCCATATTCTGCTGATCTTCTAATGTTATCATCCGCTTTTCGAGCGCTTCTTTATTCGCTTTGGCCGTCAGAAACTGCATTTCAGTGCCAATCTTTTGATCCCATAAATTCTTTTGGCGGTTAAACACCACAGTGGCAAGATCCAACTGAGTTTTCACTTCATCAATAGATTTACGAATAATTTCATCATCAATCTGAACTAACATCTGACCTGATTTTACCTGATCTCCTTTCTTCACATAAACTTTCACAATGTTTCCTGCCGTTTTGGGGCTCACCAGAATATTCTGTTCAGAATCTACCTTACCCTGAACTTCAATATAATGTGTAAAAACACCGGAAGTTACCTGTCCTGTTTTGACCTTTGCAGATTTACCGGCAGGCGCACCGCTAGCAGAACGAAGGTCTGATTCGAGTGCTTTAATTTCTTCCTGAATGGTAAGCAATTGAGCTTTTAGCTGATTTAATTTTTCTTGTTTAGCTTCCGTTGTACCGTCTGTCGTATCTCCTCCCCCACAAGCCGTAAAGGTGAAGGCTAACAGAAGAACCAATATACCCTGAATCATGAGTTCAGAGAATCTGTTGTTGTGTATTTTGCGTGCATTCATTGCTATCTGTGTAATTAAGTTTTTGACAATTATTTTTGGGCATCAATATTCCCGGATGCTTTTTCGAAATCGGTGCGGGCAATCAAGGCTTCATATAAATTATTGAGGTATGCCACTTGCGCATTCTTCAATTCAGATTCTGCAGTAACCACTTCAAGATTAGAGCCCACCCCCTGCTCGTATTTAATACGGGTAACTCTGGAAACCTCGGTAGCGAGTTCCACATTTTTCTTCTGTTCCGTGAGGGTTTTCAAACTATTCTGAAGACTGGTCTGAGCGTTCACAACCTCTAGTTGTATGGCATTCTTCAAATTCGACATTTCATTCTCAGATTTTTGAATGGAAAGTCTCGATTGTTCCACGCGGGCATGTTGGGACAAGCCCTTAAAAATAGGCACATTTAATTGCAGTCCGACTAAAGACTGAGGATAAAAACGCTTCGTCAGAGGCTGAAAGAAAATATCCCCAAAGTCCGCACGAAAGCCCTGATAGGCCAGATTTCCAAACGCAACCAAAGTGGGCAGGTAAGCAGCTCTGTGCCGGCGAAGATCTAATTCATAAAGCTTCTTTTGTACCTGGAGCATTTGATATTCCGGACGCTTCTCCATCGAAATTTCAGAAGCCGTTTCCATTTTCACTTTAGACTCATCCAGCTTATCAGTTAGTTTTATACCTGCTTGCACAGGATAACCCATTTGAAATTTGAGCATATGCAAGCTAATGTCCACCCAACTCTGCATTTTTTGTTTTTCGATTTTTAGATTGCTCAAACTAACTGAGAGCCTGTCAACATCCAGTTTCTCTACAAATCCCTGCTCATTTAAAGCTTTGGTATCTTTCAACAACTTCTCTAAACGGGAAATATTGGCATCCAGCAGACCAATTCTCTCCTGATTAATTAAAGCGAGATAATAAGCTTTAGTCACCTGCAGAATGACTTCCTGTCGGGATCTTTCTATATTTCGCCTGGATAATTCAGCATAAGACTTTGCAGCCTGAAGCCCCACAAGAAACTCCCCACTGAACAACAACTGTGACACATCAAATCCGGCTTTAGAGCTCATCGGCAAACCAAATTGAAAAGCTACATATTGATCGGCCGGCGCCAACGGATTAAAGATATTGGCAGGAATGATGGAGGTAGGAAACTCCAGGAAGTAAGACACATCTCCGGATAAACTCACCTGAGGCAGACCAGTGCCTTTGGTCTCCTGAATCTTTTTCCGGGCAATTTGATAGTCCAGATTCGCATTTTTCACGCTTACTTGATTCTCCAGGGCATATTGAACCGCCTGATTGAGGGAGAAACTTGAGGTACTATCTGTCTGGGCATAGACAGACAACCTACTTAACAAAAACAAGGCAATCGCTGCCCAGGGAATTGTGTACATATTATGTGGTTTTACAAGTTTCATGGATTTAAAGATTGTTGTTGCTTCTGAATTAATTTGGCCAAAATTTTAACCCCTTTAGGTGTACATACACCGTGTAAAAAATAGAGCAACAATTGTTCAAAAAGCCGATTCAGATTAAAATCATACATAGGGAAAAGTTCAGGATTCAGCATGGCATCAATTTCTGCAGACCGAATTCTGGCGATAATTTTTACATCAATTTCGGGACGATAAACCCCTTCTTCTATCCCTTTTATCAAATTTTTTTCGATTAGGGAAATCACAAATTTTTCTTTGTGCTCCTTAAATCTACTCCATGCGTCAGGATAATATGTCTGAATATCATGAATCAAGCGGTGAGCACCTGCCATCTGACGAATCTGAGAAGATACAGAATCCATAATTTGAAATATTTCTTCCACTGCAGGAAGATTCTCCCCGTGAATGCTTTGCATCCTGCATTCCTGACCCTCAAAGTGATAATTCACACAAACCTTTAATAAAGTCTGTTTGTCCTCAAAATATTGATAAATGGTCTTCTTGGACATCCCGAGGGAGCGCGAAATATCATCCATACTCAGGTTTTTTGCCCCCATTTTTTGGAACAATTCCACGCTGCCTGTCACAATCCTATCTCTGATTTCCGGCTTTAAATTCCCCATTTGCAACACAAAACTAAGGAAACGAATTTTAAGTTCATCGTTTCCTTAGTTTTTTGTCTATTTTTCAATCCTACCCCCATTAACAGGTCCTGAAACTATGAAAACTTAAAATCTAAGTCCTGTTAATGTTGTTTTTTTTACCCTATGATTAATTCCCAACACCCTGCAGCCTGCTCTTTGCTTACCTTTGTCCTGAGTAATTTTCAGAGATGACCGAAGTACAACCCGAAGAAAATGTATCCTTAAAACCCTACCATACCTTTGGCATGGAAGTGCAAGCCCGGCATTTTGGCAAATTCCAAAATTTAGACGAGCTGAAGGGTCTCCTGCAATTGGCAAGGCAGGAATTATGGAACACCCTCTTGCTTGGAGGAGGCAGCAATGTACTCTTCCTTCAGGATTTTGATGGGTTAGTACTTCTCAATCAGATAAAAGGAATTCAAGAATCAACCGCCCCAAATGGGAAAATCCGAATAACCGCCGGAGCGGGAGAAAATTGGAATGATCTGGTAAATTATTGCGTCGAGCGTGGCTATGGTGGCATTGAAAATCTCGCCCTTATTCCGGGCACTTGCGGGGCTGCACCAATGCAAAACATTGGCGCATATGGGGTAGAACTCAAAGATGCTTTTTATTGCCTGGAGGCCATGCATCTTCATACCATGGAATCCAGAATATTTCACAAAGAAGATTGTGCCTTTGGCTATCGCAGTAGCTTTTTTAAAGAGAAAGGGAGAGGCCTATATTGTATCACCTCCATTACACTTGAGCTTGATACAACCCCCAAGATTCACAATACTTATAGCGCCCTAAAAGAGGAGTTAGCCGGAAAAGGTCTTGAACATCCTTCCATCCGGGACATTCGTGATGCAGTTGTTCGTATCCGGACCTCCAAACTCCCGGATCCTGCCCATATCGGAAATGCCGGTAGTTTCTTTAAGAATCCGGAGGTAACTAAAGAACTTTGGCTGAGCATCAAAGCATCCTGGCCGAATGTGGTGGCCTACCCGGTCTCAGAAGACAAGGCTAAACTAGCAGCGGGCTGGCTGATTGAACAAGCGGGTTGGAAAGGCTATCGGGAAGGGGAAATCGGGGTGCATGAAAAACAAGCTTTGGTGCTGGTGAATTATGGAGGCGGAAAGGGTCGGGATATTGCCGATCTGGCGCAACGCATTCAACACTCCGTTCGAGCCCAATTTGGGGTATTACTTGAACCGGAAGTAAATTGGATTGGGCGCAACAATACGCCTTAAGAAAATTAGCGTATCTCAGGCTTAAGATAGCGTTCCAGATATCGGGCATGACAATTTTCCTCTGATATCACCCGGGTGGCTTGCAGATAATATCTTTCTCTGGAAATGAGCATCTCTTCCAAAACCCGCTTGATCTCTTCCGGCCTTAAGCCTTTCATTAAGGGACGACTACTGATTTGTTCAGGATCAAGCCGGCGCAACAATTCCCCTACACTTAGCCTTAGATACCAGGTTTCTCCCTTCTCATTCATCCATTTCATATTATCTCCAAAACAAGGCGTACCTCCTCCACAAGCCACCACCAAATCCGATTCCGATTCGATTGTCCTCAAAACTTCTGATTCTGCCTTGCGAAACCATTCTTCCCCTTCTTCCCGAAATAAGTCCTGAACTGCTTTCCCATATTTTTGTTCAATCAACTTGTCTAAATCAAGCGAGGGAATATCCGTCCGTTCAGAAAGTTGCTTAGCGATGGTACTCTTGCCGGCACCCATAAATCCAATAAGAAAGTAAATCATGAACAGTTATAATTGTGATTAAGTAAGGAATGAAGACCTGACAAAAAGAAAATGCCTCATTTTATCTAAAAAGAATGCACAAAGATAAGTCCATTTTAATAACTCCTTTAGGCCTGAATCTACTTGACTCTTGGGTCTGCGAGGGCATATAAGCCATCCGCAATCAAATTCATCAGAATAAAAGAAAGCCCGGTAAATAACACACACCCGCTTAACACAGGATAGTCGCTTTTATGCAGCGCCTCCAGGGTTAACTTACCCATCCCCTGCCAGTCAAACATAAACTCAATAAAAAACACACCGGCCAACAACGATGCAAACCATCCTGAGACTGCAGTTATAACCGGATTCAAGGCATTCCTAAGTCCATGCTTCCAAATGACCTGTCTTTCTGAAAGTCCTTTTGCACGAGCCGATCGGATGTAATCTAACCCTAAAACTTCCAACATAGAATTGCGGGTTAATTGTAAAATCAAAGATAAAGGCCGAAGGCCCAATGCTAGCACTGGAAGGATTAAAGTTTCCGGCCTTACCCGGAGAGCTGTTCCAAAAGTATCCTCCTCCAATAAATACCCTGATACAGGCAGACCTGTCCAGGAACCGGCCCTAACCGCCAGCAACCAGATCAAAATCACCGCCACTGTGAAGGATGGCGCCGACACCCCAAGCATTGCCAGAAAAGACACAACCCGATCCGGCCACTGGCCTTTACGCACTGCGGCCCAGACCCCACAAGAGATACCTACCATAATAGCAAATAGCATGGAGAAAATCGCAAGCGCAAGCGTGCCGGGTAGCTTATCAAAGATCATTTCTAAAACAGGACGGTTGGTCTGAAAGGAGCGACCTAAATCCGGCTTCTTCAATCCCACAACTCCGGCATTTGGAGAATAAAACACCAATAGCGACTGGGAGCTTATTTTATCTTCCGGACAATATCCTACTGGAGATAAATCATTCAAGTACCACAAGTATTGTTGCCATAAGGGCAAATCCAATCGAAAACTTTTCCGCACAGAAGCCAGAGTTGAAAGATCGCTTCTTTGCCCGGCAATCATCCTGGATGGATCACCCAACACATGAATGATACAAAACAATAGGGTGATAAGCCCCCACAGTAGAGGAATCGCCTGAAGGATTCTCCCCCTCAACCAGGTCATTTTCCTAAACGAGACAGAATCTCCTGTTTATCCGGAGTATCATTGTGATGCCACATTTTGAGGACTCGTCCTTCTTTCAGCAGAATGAAACCTGGATTTGAACGAACCATAGTTTTGAGCATGGTCACATCCTGAGGCGAGAGGCAATATGGAATTCCAAATCGCTTTACATAAGCGTCTCTTGTATCAGAGCCACTTCCGGTTCCGCCCATAACCTTGACCCCTGTACCATTTAAGGAATTGGCAAGACTGACACTTTTTTGAATTCCCTCATCACTGGCCTTTTCCATATCGTACATAATTACCATGAGGGTATTTCCTTCAAATTCATCCGTTTCGCAGGCAACTTTAAATGGGAAATAATCTTTACACTTTATTTTTCCGAGAGACTCCACATACTTGGTTGTACAGACTTTTAAATTAGTCCCGGGTTTGTATGAGCGAAAATCAATAACGGGAAGATGCTGCCAGGTGTACCAGGTGAATACGGCGGTAAGAAAGGACAGGGCCCATGTAACTGAAGCCGCAGAGGCTAAGGGTTTCACCTGCTTGCGCAAAAAGAACAAGACTAAAATAAACACCAATAAAATCAGATCTTTATAGAAAGACTGCCAGGGCGTGAGGGGAATAGCATCTCCAAAACAACCACAATCCGTAACCTTATCAAAAATGGCAGAATATCCCGTCAGGAAAGTAAAAAAGACAATCAAGAGCAGAAGTAACCAGGCGGACAAAGCAAAGCGATAACCCGTAATCAGTGCGACCCCCAGAAAAATTTCCAGAACACAAATGAAGGCAGACAAGGACCAGGAGAGAGATTTCAGGAAGGGCATTCCGAAGACATCAAAATACTCATCGAGTTTATAGCCAAAGCCTATGGTATCATTGGCCTTAATTAATCCGGAAAAGATGAAGAGCAGACCTACAAATAGGCGACTAAACCAGAGCAAATAGACTAAGCATTTATTCATACAAATTGAAATTAAGAATTTTGAACAGGAGAAATCGTAAGTTTAATTAATGCAAATACAGCGTAATTCAGCATATCCCGGTAGGAGCCTTCCGGGCCTTCCGAAACAAGCGTTAAACCTGAATTGTCCTCGATTTGTTTTAGCCGTAACAATTTTGACAAAATAATATCCGTTAGGGAGCTTACACGCATATCCCTCCAGGCCTCGCCATAATCATGATTTTTCTTTTCCAACAGCGTCCAGGTAGTTTGAACTTGCGCGTCGTAGTGAAATTCCAGTTGTTCGATATAATGAGACTTGTCTACATCTGACAATTCACTCATATCCATGAGCATGAGGGCGATGATGCAGTAATTAATAATTCCAACAAATTCATTTTCAATCCCTTCTCCTACTTTATTGAGACCCGTTTCCTGGACAGATCGGATTCGTCTGGCTTTGATAAAAATCTGATCAGTTATGCTCGGCAGACGCATAATCTGCCAGGAGGTGCCGTAATCCCTGGATTTTTGGATAAACAACTCCCGGCAATGCTGAATAATTTGAAAATACTCTTCTTTGGTTTGATTCACATTCCAAAATTAAGGAAAGGTTGGTTACCAACGCCCACCTGGTAAGTTACTTACCCCCACCTGGTAAGTTACTTACCCCCACCTGGTAAGTTACTTACCCCCACCTGGTAAGTTACTTAC
>CANHCC010000025.1 GCA_947459115.1 Bacteroidota bacterium
CGCTCAGTCAATATCTTCAAAACCTGCCAGCCACCGTGGTAGATGAGCAGGAAGAAAAAAATGCAGCAAACCAGTATCAATGGTTTCTGGGCTTGGCCATCTTGATGGGCTTTTCGGCACTATATTTTATTCCTGTCCGGAGATGAAATTGCTATTACTGACCCTTCTGACTTTTATACCCTGGGCGTCTCCGAGCCTGATGGAATTAGCACAGGATGCTTTTGCTAAAAAAGAATTTCGCAAAGCCGGTAAAATGTATGAAGCGATTGGAGAGAAGTGGCCAGAGTTAAGATATCCTGCAGGATATAACGCTGCTGTTTGTCATTTAAAGATAGATAGTCTGCAACCATCCATGGCGATATTCGCCGGGCTTTCTCGTGCCACCAATGTCGAAATAAAATCTCGAGCTCTCAATAACCGTGCGGTCTACCTAGCCAAAGAAAAGAAAATTGGGGAGGCGATGGAACTCCTGAAACAAGCCTTGCGGGAATATCCGGAAAATGATCTGGCCCGGTACAATCTGGAAATTTTAAGGAAGCCTCCTCCCAATCCACCGCCGCCCCCACCAGATCCGGAACAGGAAAATCAAAAACAGAAACAGAAACAAAATAAACCTTCTAAACCCAAACCCACTGAGCAATTAGGGAATCGAAGTGAAGAAGCCGTAGTGAGTTTGCAGGAAGCAGAAAAGCTATTGGAGGAGATGAATCGAAGGGAGGAACAATTTCTTCAGCAATTACGGAAGAAGGTTAAAGGAAAATCCGAACGGGACGGAAAACCCAACTGGTAATATTTTCCCGGCTTGCACCAAGCCGAGGCTTGGTGCAAGCCGAATTTCAGTAATTTTACACATGCAATTTTTATCCCTAAAATATGAATAAAGGTCCTATTTCTCAGTTTGTTGCCCATCACTATCGCCATTTCAATGCGGCCGCCCTTGTGGATGCTGCCAAAGGCTATGAAGCCCATTTACTCGAAGGGGGAAAAATGATGATCACACTAGCAGGTGCGATGAGTACTGCTGAACTGGGAATCTCCCTGGCTGAAATGATTCGTCAGGACAAAGTTCAAATTATCTCTTGTACTGGCGCCAATCTGGAAGAAGACATCATGAATCTGGTGGCACACAATTCCTACCGTCGCATCCCCAATTATAGAGACCTGACCCCCAAAGAAGAATGGGACCTGCTGGAGCAAGGCCTAAACCGTGTTACAGATACCTGTATTCCGGAAGAAGAGGCTTTCCGAAAGATTCAAAAACACATTGTAAAAATCTGGAAAGATGCCGACGCTAAGGGCGAGCGGTATTTCCCTCATGAATACATGTATAAGCTCCTCCTGAGTGAGGTCATGAAAGCCGACTATGAAATTGACCCCAAACATAGCTGGATGCTTGCCGCTGCTGAAAAAAATCTTCCCATCATCGTGGGAGGATGGGAAGACAGCACAATGGGCAATATTTTCGCTTCTTATATTATCAAAAATGAAATGAAAGCCTCCACGATGAAAAGTGGCATCGAATACATGGTGTGGCTTGCCGATTGGTACCGCCAGAATTCCGGAGGAAAAGGCGTTGGTTTCTTTCAAATTGGCGGGGGAATTGCCGGGGATTTCCCAATTTGTGTGGTCCCCATGATGTATCAGGATCTGGAATGGCATGATGTACCTTTCTGGGGATACTTCTGTCAAATCTCTGATTCCACCACCTCCTATGGCTCTTATTCCGGTGCGGTTCCAAACGAAAAAATAACCTGGGGAAAATTAGATATTACTACGCCCAAATATATCGTGGAAAGTGATGCCACAATCGTTGCCCCTCTAATTTTTGCTTGGGTGCTGGGTTGGTAATTTTATTTCCATTCGGATGATTTTAAAACCAAAGGGCACAATAGATTCTGTGCCCTTTGCTTTTATACATAAGTTCTAACACTCCTATACCTGATCTAACATCGAAACTTGATTAAACACCTGATTTTATGAGCACTCAAAAAATTCATGTAAGCACAAAAATCCAAAGAGACATTCAAACCATTTGGAATGCATGGACCCAACCTGAACATGTAATACATTGGAATTTTGCCAGTGATACCTGGCATTGTCCCAAAGCCAGTAATGACCTTCAAGTCGGAGGAAAATTCTCTTATACCATGGCGTCCAAAGATGGCGAAATGTCTTTTGATTTTGAAGGCGTTTACAACGAAGTTATTCCGGAACAAAAGATTGCTTATGCCATGAGTGACGGAAGACAAGTTGAAATACATTTTACTAAAGAGGCAGATGGCATCCTGGTAGAAGAAATCTTTGACCCTGAGCAAATGAACCCTTTAGACTTACAACAAGCCGGGTGGCAAGCCATTTTGAATCAATTTGCCAAATACACAGAAGGGCTATAAATGAAAGTCCTCAAAAAAAAACATACGCATCACGACTGAAAGAAGGGGTCTTACATCTTGACAATCCATCCTGCTTGAAGCAAGCGCCAGCTCTGTAGTTTTGTAATTTCAATTCAGAATATCATATCCTGGAAAATGGCGCAAATATTCAGGATTTATAGGTCTAAATTGAATGAAATCTCAGGGCAGTCGGAATAATTCCAGGGCATTCCTACTGGTTATTTCAGCTACCTCATCCGTCGAAACATGCCAACTGAGCGCAATCGCCTCTGCTACATGACGAATATAGGAGGATTCATTTCGTTTTCCCCGGTAAGGAACCGGAGGCAACCATGGACTGTCGGTTTCTAAAACAATGCGCGTTTGATCTACCGCCTTCAGCACATTTTTTAATTCGGATTTAGGGTAAGTAATTACCCCGCCTATGCCCAGGTAAAATCCCAAATCCAATATTGCTTCAGCCTCGGCCAAGGTGCCCGTGAAACAATGAAATACCCCATTCAATTTTCCGTCCTGTCGTTCACGGATTAAGGAAATGGTTTCAGAAGTTGCTTCTCGACTATGTAAAATCAGAGGCAAATCATATTCTATTGCCCAATCACAATGCCGATTCAAGGAAACAACCTGTTGAGATAATGTGCTTTTATCCCAATATAAATCTAATCCGGTTTCCCCTATCCCATACCACTTTCGAGATTGAAGTAATGCCTCCATTCGGTTTAATACATCCCCCGGCTCTTCCGGCACTGAAGAAGGATGCAAGCCCAACGCCGGAAAACATAAATCCGGCCACTGTCCGCATACCGCCTCTACCTGTGCGATACTTTCTTCATCAATGTTTGGGAGAATTAATGCCCTGCATACTTCTGAGGCCCTTGTTATAATTTGATTTCGGTCAGCAGAAAATTCCTCTACAAAAATATGGGTGTGGGTATCGATGATTTTAGGAGATGCCATCTCGATAATCTATGATTTATATAATTCCAAACTACTATGGAGAATTTCCTCGATTCTCAGCTTTAATGGATCCGGCTTTATGACGCGTATGGCCGGTGAGGCTGTCAAAATCTTCTTCACCAGTTCAATATTGGGAACCAGAAAAAAAGAATAATACCATTCCCCAGCCTCTTGTTTTATAAACTTTTGTGAAGTGTGCCAAGGTTGAGATTCAAGATATCCTGCTTCGGTCTCTGTTAAGGCGAGTAAAACCTCCTGCTCTAAATCCTCAGGGTAATACACGCCAATGATAGCCTGAAATCTTTCCTGAATTTTTTCCATTGACATGACAGGTTTGAATGTCTCGGAAAGAATTTTTGCACTCAATAACCGGTTAGAGTCCATAGAAAATACAATTGGTGTCTTTTTACCCTTTTGGGTTGTAATCAAATACCATCGATGTTCATACTCCTTTAAAAGTCTTGGCTCTACTTTATAGGTTTTTGAGGTCTTTGAACCATATTTTTGATAGGAAATTTCCAATAGTTTATTTTTGTGAATGGCAGAAGCGGCCATTCGAAATATATCTACATTGGGACCGGCCAAAGAACGCTCAAATTCAATAAAATTCTGAAATTCTTTCTGATTGGAAATGGATAATAACTCGGCTTGTATGGTATGTTCCTTTATACGAGAAATCATATTGGCTCTGGATTCATTCAACTCCACAACATAATATCGTTTTTCCCTTTTATTGTATTCAATATGAATGTTAAATAAATCCCGAAATCGAGCTATATCTCTTTCTAAGGTTCTTTTGGATAATTTATAATCTTCCTGAATTAATTGATCCATAATTTTATCCACGGTAAATCCGGAAGGGGTCGAAATTAATTCCAGAGTTCGAAGCACGCGGCTATTTTGAGTATAGGACATAACTGAAGTTTAATAAGACTTTTTATTTTGACTATTGTGTATGCTATTCAGGGTCAAAAATTCATACCGGGCCTGCCTACTCCATTCCAATATGGAAGGGAGGGAATGAATGATTCGGTCTTTGGATTTAAGGGAGTCATGAAATACCACAATATCACCGCTTTGAATATTCTCCTTATACCTGGATAGGATATCGGATGCTTGAACACGGGTATCAAAATCGCCCGGCATAAATTGCCACATCACCATGCCGGTATGAACAGGTACTTGATTGAGACCGGGAATAAAATGACCATAGGGTGGACGAAACCAGACTGGCTCTTCGCCTAATATTTGCGCAATTGTATCCTGACCTTTCTGAATATCCTGATTCCATTTTTCAGGTCGGGTCTTCCAGGCATCAGGATGACTGTAGGAATGACTTCCAATTTCATGGCCTGCCTGTCGGACTTCCTTAGCAAGGCTGCTATTTTTTTCTACTGCTTGGCCCGTCATAAAAAACACAGCAGGAACGCAAGCCTCAGAAAGAATTTTTAAAACAATATCGGTTACGCCGGGCGTCGGACCATCATCAAAAGACAGACATATGCCCTTCGAAGCATTGTCTCCGACAGACCAAATAAATTTGGGAAACAAAAGGGGCCAAATTTTAGATGGACGGAGATAATGCATAAACGGAAATAAGAATTGCGGAGGCCAGATAGAAGCTTAATCCCTGAAGAATCAACTTAGGACTTATGCTTAAACCATTCAACCGTTTTTTGAATACCGGTTTTAAAATCCGTACGGGGTTCCCATCCCATCAAAGATTTAATTTTATGGTGATCCAATACACTTCTGGATTGCTCACCAACTTTGGCCGGGGCATATTTTCGCTCCAACTTAGACCCAGCGGCATCCCGGACGGCATCAAAAATATCCAGTACCGAGGTTTCAATACCTGTTCCGACATTGAAAGACCCACTGCCCGAGTAAGCAAGTGCTGCACGGTTGGCCGTCACCACATCTTCGACAAATACATAATCCCGGGTTTGCTTCCCATCCCCGTTAATAAAAGGTTGTTCTCCGGAAAGAATTTTCTGGGCAAATATTGCAACAACCCCCGCCTCCCCATGAGGGTTTTGACGCGGCCCGTACACATTTCCATATCTCAGCGCCAGGTATTGAAGACCCATGCAGGTATGGTAATAATACAGATAATGCTCAAACGAAAGTTTCGTAATTCCATATGGTGAAATGGGCTTCAAAGAATGCGCTTCATCCGCAGGAAAAGAAACCTGTTCTCCATATACAGTCCCTCCACTGGAGGCAAATATTACCTTTTTTAAGCCGTTTCTTAATCCATGCTCCACTAAATTGAGGCTGGCCAAAATATTAACCCTGGCATCAAACAAAGGGTCGGCTACTGATTTTCGAACATCAATTTGGGCCGCATGATGACAGATCACTTCAAACTTTTCCTTTTCTATTAAGGCTACCACCTCTGGCTCCGCAATATCCATGCGATGAAAAACGGCAGCCTGAGGCAAATTCTCCATTTTACCTGTCGCAAGATTGTCCACGATATGAACCTCATGGCCTTCTTGTAAAAAGGCCTCCGCAACTTGAGAACCAATAAATCCGGCACCACCTGTGACTAAAATCTTCATGGGAATGATTTTTTGTTTTTTATTTCAAATCCGCTCAAAATTAGCCTTTTTATCCCTGTTCCGGAATAAGGCGGTTAGGATTTTGTTAATTTGCAGTATGAACAGGCCGCGTACAAAATCCATGACCTTTGGAGCCGTTTTTTATTTGACGCTTTTGCTTTGTTTTTTTTGCCCCAAGGGTTCCTGGGCTCAGAAGAATTTGCCACCTATCCCTTTTTTTCTGAAAGTTCGTCCCGGTGACCCACCTGATTCAATTTTTAGAAATCAATACATCGGAAAAAACTCCCACTATTTTCAGGAGTGGAAGAGCCAGGAGGAAATTCAGAAGTATCAAAACTTTAAATTCAAATCTGTTCGATATCTGTCCTACAAGAACCAAATCCACAGTATAGTGGTAAAAATGGATTACACAGACTTTAATAAGGGTATGTTCCCCCTCCTCACTTCTGCTTATGGGGAACCTTCAAAAGCAGATCTTTATAGTACTATACATTATTGGAAAACACCGGACTACTTTGTCTCCTACGAAGAAGACATCGTTGGAGATGTTATTGAAATTCGAGTGGTTGCTTTGTCCATTCAGCAACAATTTGAGGAAGAAAATCCTGAAGCCATGGAGTAAACAAAAGTTATGAGCCAATTCCCTACCCTACCACAAGTCAATGAAGAAGTCGCCGGAAAGCTCGGTGTGTTGCCAGAGGAATTAACCAAAATCCAGGAAGTACTGGGTCGTAATCCCAACTTCACAGAGCTGAGTATGTATGCCGTGATGTGGAGTGAACATTGCTCCTATAAAAACTCCATCTTGTGGTTAAAGAAACTCCCTAAATCCGGGCCAAGAGTGATGGCGGCTGCAGGGGAGGAAAATGCAGGCCTTATGGATATTGGAGATGGACTGGCCGTGTGTTTTAAAATCGAATCTCACAATCACCCATCCGCCATTGAACCCTTTCAAGGGGCGGCAACAGGGGTGGGTGGCATTCATCGGGATATTTTTACCATGGGTGCAAGACCGATTGCAACTTTGAATTCACTGCGATTTGGAGATTTGGAACATCCGAAAACGCAAAGACTGCTCAAAGGCGTAGTCGCTGGCATTTCCCATTATGGCAATGCCTTTGGGGTCCCCACAGTTGGGGGAGAATTATATTTTGACCCTTGTTATCAAACCAATCCTTTGGTCAATGCTATGTCCGTGGGGATTGTAGCGCATGGGCAAACAGCCTCTGCCGCAGCAGGCGGTGCAGGGAATCCGGTATTTATTGTCGGATCCGCTACAGGCAAGGATGGCATTCATGGGGCTACTTTCGCCTCAGAGGATATTACTGAAGCGAGTGAAGCCAAGTTACCTTCCGTTCAGGTGGGAGATCCTTTTACCGAAAAACTCTTGTTGGAAGCAACCCTTGAAGCCATTGCCTCCGGGGCCGTTGCCGGCATTCAGGATATGGGCGCTGCCGGTATCACCTGCTCCACTTCTGAAATGTCTGCCAAATCCGGCGCAGGAATGGACATCCATCTCGACAAGGTCCCTGCCCGGGAAGAGGGTATGCAAGCCTTTGAACTATTACTGTCCGAATCTCAGGAAAGGATGTTGGTTATTGCACATGCAGACCAAAAAGAGGTTATCGAGCGCATCTTTCACAAATGGGGAATTTCTTGTGCTGAAATCGGTGCCGTCAACGATACCGGAATACTAAGATACTTTATGCATGGAGAAAAAGTTGCCGAAATTCCTGCAGAGTCATTGGTATTAGGCGGAGGCGCTCCTGTCTATGAAAGAACCTGGGAAGAACCTCCCTACCTCAATGAAGTGGAAGCATGGAAACAGGAAGAGGTGTCTCTACCTGAAGACTTAGTAGAAGTGCTGGAATTCATGATTCGTCGCCCTAACCTAATTTCCAAAAAATGGGTAACGGAGCAATACGACAGCATGGTTGGCACTGCGAATATGAGCACCAACTTCCCTTCCGATGCGGCTTTATTGCACCTACATGGCTCACGGAAAGCGATTGCCGCAACAACGGATTGTAATGCACGGCATATCCGATCAAATCCACGCCAGGGCTGTGCCATGGCAGTGGCAGAAGCGGCCAGAAATATTGTCTGCTCGGGGGGAACCCCTTTGGGTGTTACCAATTGCCTGAACTTCGGAAATCCCTATCAGCCCCATGTCTATTGGCAATTCAAAGAAGCCATTCTGGGAATGAAAGAAGCCTGTGAAAAATTGAATACACCCGTCACAGGCGGGAATGTGAGTTTTTACAACCAATCACCTGATGGGCCGGTATTTCCCTCCCCTGTCATTGGAATGGTAGGTCTGGTAGAAGACGCAGACCAACAGGCTATGACACTTGCTTTTCAGGAAGCAGGGCATTCTGTCTGGTTAATTGGAACAGCGAAAAATGACCTCGCCGGCTCCGAATATGTTTATGCATACCATAAGCAAACCCTCACGCCTGCCCCTGCTTTTGATTGGTCTGAAGAATTAAAACTTCAAGAACTGACCCTTCATCTTATTCGTCATAAAGTCATAACCTCCGCACACGATGTAGCAGATGGCGGCCTGCTCTTTACCTTGCTGGAATCGGCTTTCCCTAAAAACCTGGGGTTTCAGGTCCGGACAGATTCAGATATCCGCTGGGATGCTTTCTGGTTTGGCGAAAGTGCCTCCAGAATTGTAGTGAGTCTGCCCGAGGAAAAGGAGGTCGAATTCCAAAAAATCGCACAGGAAAAAGGCGTCAATCATCTGAAACTCGGTACCGTTTCAGACGGAAAGATTACCGTATCAGGTATGGATTTAGGAAATATTTCAGACTGGAAAAGCATCTGGGAAAATCGCCTTTCCGAAATTTTGGAAGGATGAGTTCCTGCCATGTGGATAGGTTAGCAATTAGTCCTTAATCCTCCGTATTTTTGCATCAGATTACCCGGGCGTTTGGTAACACTCTGCCGTTTGGAATAATTTATACATTATTGAATCGTTGGAATGCGATTGTCAAAAGAATACCTATGAGAATACATACAAAATTTGCCTTTTGGATTTTTATCTGTTTAACTATTAGCGTCTCACAGGCGCAAAAATTGGATAAAGGCTTTGAAGCGCTTAAGAAATTCAACATTGCAGAGGCCAAAGATATTTTCGAGAAAAACTTAAAACGGGATACTGCCGGCGCTGGTTTTGGACTCGCCTCCTATTTTCTAACAGAAAACAACCCTTACTTTCAGGTAGATTCCTGCCAGCATTATTTAATAATTGCCCAAAGAGCCTTTTCCAGCCTTGAGGAAAAAGACAAAAGTAGATTGGCAGAGCTTGCCATTAATGCCATTGCATTTGAACAACTCTCAACCCGCATGAATACCGCTGCCTTTCAAAGAGCAAAGCGCCTGAACCGGATAGATGCTTATGATTTTTATTTAGATAAATTCTCCGGCGCCTCCGATGTGCCGGAAGCCATTAAGTTAAGAGATCAGCTGGCATTTGATGCTGCACAAAAGTTAAATACTTGGGAGGCCTGGAAATCTTTTGTAGAAACCTATCCCAGGTCAGACCTTAAAGCAGAGGCCATCAAAAACTATGATCGCCGCCTGTTCGAAACCCTAACGGCAGATAATAAGCCATCCTCCTTTGATCAGTTTATTCAAAAGTACCCGGACAACCCGTGGGTCTCTATCGCAAAAGACTCCCTTTTTCAGGTGGCAACCGCTTCCGGCTTGCTCAATGCTTATGAAAACTTTATTAAAACCTATCCCACCAATCCCAATGTAGACAAGGCCTGGAAGGTTATTTACCGCAAAAGCATAGACTTTACCCCCGAAAGCTACCAGACCTTTCTGAAAAAGTATCCCGACTACCCGAATAAAGCAGACCTGATGAAGGAATTGGCCGCATCTGGCATGCGCTTGTTTGTAGTCCGCAAAGATGCACAATATGGCTTTTCAGACCCGGAGGGAAATGTCGTCATTGAGTATTATTATGACAATGCCGACACTTTCATAAACGGTTTCGCAAGGGTTTATAAAACGGGTAAATACGGATACATTCTAAAAACAGGTAAGGAAATTATTCCGCCGACCTTTGAAGATGGAGAAGCATTTCAGGAAGGAATGGCCATTGTACGCAAGAACGGAAAATATGGAATTATTAATGGTTGGGGAGAAGAAGTGGTCCCATGTGAATACAGCGAAGTCTCCTCTTACAAAGAGGGTCTGGCGGTTGTCGGTATTGGAGACTTATATGGCTACTTCGACCTGAATGGGAAATTGAGTATTCCTGCCAAGTTTCAATCAGCGGAATCTTTTTCGGAAGGCCTGGCATTGGTTAAGTCTGATGGCAAATATGGTTACATAAACAAAGAAGGCAAAATTGTAATTTCCTGTGCGTTTGATTGGGCAGAAGATTTCAAAACCTCCGGAATGGCCAGGGTCAAAAAAGCAGACAAGTTTGGGATGATTAACCGTCAGGGGGAATTTGTTTTTCCTGCAGAGTATGACCTGATAGAACCTGAATTTCACGATGGCCTGTCTATGGTTGTCAAAGCAGGTAAATTTGGCTTTGCCAACCCGGCAGGAGAAGTTAAAATTCCAATTCAATATGATTATACCGCCCTAATTCAGATCAAGGGTGGGTTTGTGAATGGCATGGCCAAGGTCGAACAAAACAAGAAACTTGGATTTATAGACACAACCGGCAAAGTTGTATTACCCATTCGTTATCCGGATGTTCAATATTTTTCGGAAGGGTTGTTCCCCATTAAAATCATGGGAAAATGGGGATATGCAGACAAGTCAGACAAACTGCTGATCAAAGCGGTCCATGACATGGCAGCTCCATTTTCAGAAGAAGCGGCTAGGGTTATGCGAGCAGGTAAGTGGTATTTTATAAATAAATCAGGGGTAGATCTTCTTCCCGAAGCGTTTGATGAAGCAGAAGACTTTCACAAAGGCATCAGTATCGTGCGTCAGGGCAATTTAATGGGCGTGGTCTCCTCCTCTGCTACCTGGGTATTAAAACCGGAATTGGATGAAGCGATTCGCCTGGATGACAACATTCTTCAGGTGAAAAAAAATGGCAGAATGGCCTATTACAATCTTGAAAAGAAAGACTGGCTTTGGACTGAGCCGGGTTATCAGAAATAAAACAGGAATTGGAATTCTTTCCCTCCGAAATTTGTCTAATTTTGAATTGAAACACCTTTTTAAAATAAATAGCTATGCATTTTGAATTAACAGAAGAACATCAGATGATTCGTCAGGCGGCCAGAGAATTCGCCCAGTCAGAATTGGCGCCAGGTGTCATTGAGCGGGATGAAAATCAGGTTTTCCCATACGAACAAATAAAAAAAATGGGTGAACTTGGATTTATGGGTATGATGGTAGATCCACAATATGGCGGCGGCGGCATGGATACAATTTCTTATGTTCTGGCTATGGAGGAAATTGCCAAAGTTGATGCCTCGGCTGCTGTTATTATGTCGGTAAACAACTCTCTGGTTTGCTGGGGACTTGAAAATTTTGCTGACGAAGCTCAAAAACAAAAATATCTCACCCGTCTTGCTACCGGAGAAATCATCGGCGCCTTCTGTCTTTCAGAACCGGAAGCCGGATCAGACGCAACTTCCCAGAAAACGACCGCCATTGACATGGGCGATCATTATCTCCTCAATGGTACCAAGAACTGGATCACCAATGGAGGAACAGCCTCTGTTTATCTGGTGATTGCTCAAACCAATCGGGAAGCCGGACACAGAGGGATTAACTGCTTAATTGTCGAAAAAGGTATGCCCGGATTTGAAGTGGGTCCTAAAGAAAATAAACTCGGAATTCGCTCCTCAGATACGCATACCCTTCAATTTAATGATGTGAAGGTTCCAAAAGAAAATCGGATTGGAGAAGATGGTTTCGGTTTTAAATTCGCCATGAAAACCTTAGGCGGTGGTCGTATCGGGATTGCAGCTCAGGCGTTAGGGATTGCAGCCGGTGCCTATGAAAAAGCATTAGCCTACTCCAAAGTGCGCAAAGCTTTTGGGACTGAAATCATGAATCATCAGGGAATTCAATTTAAACTGGCAGATATGGCCACAGAAATTGAAGCCTCTCGATTATTGTGTTTGAAAGCCGCCTGGGAAAAAGATCACCACCTCGATTATACCATGAGTGGCTCTATCGCCAAACTCTATGCCTCCAGAACAGCAATGATGGTGGCCTCCGAAGCCATTCAGGTTCATGGTGGAAATGGGTATGTTAAAGAATACCATGTTGAAAGAGCGCTCAGAGATGCCAAAATCACGGAAATCTATGAGGGAACCTCAGAAGTACAAAGAATTGTCATCAGCAGAGGGTTACTCAAAGGCTGATTTTCAAAATACTTATAACCAAAAGCCGGATTTTACTTGAAGTAATCTCCGGCTTTTTATTTATATTCGTATTCTATTAAAGTTTATGATTTCTACAAAATTCGGTTTAATTTTTTTCCTCATAATTATTTGTTTGGGATGGTTCGCTTGCAATCAGAAGTCCACAATTCAAGATATCAAGCCCGGAAGTGTATTTTTTTACCCTGAAATAGAGGCATCAGATTCTTTACTATTTTCAGATATCAGGACGCTTCCTGAAATCCATATTAACTATATGTTTGATTTCACTTATTACAAGCCAGTATTGGATTCCATTGATAGCTCTGCCTATATCCAAAAATTTCTGAGACTTCAACCCTATATATATGATATCAGATATACCAATTTAATCAAATTAAATTCTCAATATTATCAGAGCTTTCGTGGGTCTTTCCAAAATATGGATACAATTAATCAAAATCACTGGCAATCTATTTTGGATTCCACAGGGTTTCGAAGTGCAAAGGATTCAATCCATTATAGACGAGTATTTGTCAGTGTTCCGAAAGGGAGAGAATTAGAGTATGCAGCAAAATTAAATGCACTCCCCTCTGTTAGAAACGCGAATCCTGTTTTGGAGGCCAAAACAAACTAAACTACTTTCAATGAAGCTAATTCATAATAAAAAAATTTACTTTATCATGGGACTTTACCTTCGTTAAACTTATCGTGCTTTATCTTTCTTATACCCAATGAATCTCTTTTCCTCAAGTTGGATTTCTTTTATCCTCTTAACCTTTACAACTCCTTCTGAAGAAGGTTGGCATCTTAAAAATCAACCTAATTATAAACTGGCGAAACCTGGGAAAAGGAGAGGGCAAAATGGAGGCTCTGTCTTCAAAGTAAAAACCTGTTTTTTTATCTTCAACAGATTTAAACTTCCCCACCCTCCAAACGTAAAGTGGATGTTGCAAATCCCACAACAAACCTTTGGTCTTACCAGCCTTAAACCTGCTTAATCCCTTGTTCTTAACACACCCTTGTTCATGAAAACAGATATTGAAATCGCTCGCGCTGTCGAATTAAAACCGATTCAAAAAATCGCCGAAAAGATAGGCATTGAGGAGGAGCATCTCCATACCTATGGAAAGTATATTGCCAAAACAGATTTAAGTCTTTTAAAGTCTGATAAGCCTAAAGGCAAGCTCCTTTTGGTTTCTGCCATTTCGCCCACACTTGCCGGAAATGGAAAAACCGTTACAACCGTAAGTGTGGCATTAGGATTAAATCGTATAGGAAAATCTTGTGTCGTGGCCTTAAGAGAACCATCTCTTGGTCCCGTCTTTGGAATGAAGGGTGGTGCCGCGGGAGGAGGATATGCCCAGGTACTTCCGATGGAAGACATCAATCTGCATTTTACCGGAGATTTTCATGCCATTACCAGTGCCCATAATACTCTGGCAGCCCTATTGGATAACTATCAATTTCAAAATCAGCATAGCGAGCAGGCCTTAAAAGAAATTGTATGGAGGCGCGTGTTGGATGTCAATGACCGCTCTCTCCGATTTGTGGTAACCGGATTAGGCGGGCGTACCAATGGCCTGCCTTCGGAAAATGGGTTTGATATCACGCCGGCCTCTGAAATTATGGCCATTCTGTGTCTGGCCGAAAGCCTGGAAGATCTTAGGACCCGTCTCGATAATATCATCCTCGGGTATAAACAAAATGACGATGCCTTTACGGTTAAAGACCTTGGTGCAGGAGGGGCCTTAACTTTATTATTAAAAGACGCGATTCGTCCCAATCTGGTTCAGACCACCGAGCAAACCCCTGCATTCATTCATGGGGGCCCCTTTGCCAACATAGCACATGGATGCAACTCTGTATTGGCAAGCAAAATGGCCCTTGAACATGCCGAATATGCAGTGACAGAAGCCGGTTTTGGGGCAGACCTCGGTGCCGAAAAATTTCTAAATATCAAATGCCGCCAATCTGGTCTCGCCCCTGTGCTTACAGTGTTAGTCGTTACGCTAAAGGCTCTTAGAACACATAGCGGCATCCCGGATTCAGAAGCCGGCACCCCCAATCCTCAAGCCTTAATCGCCGGAATGGTGAATCTGGAAAGACATCTGAATAATTTGACCTCTTTTGGACAATCGGTGGTGGTGTCTTTAAATAAATTTGCCTCGGATACAGAGGCAGAAATTCAATTACTGTCCGATTGGTGCAAATCCAGAAATCAACCGTTTGCCATCAATGAGGCATTTATCAAAGGGGGTGCAGGGGCAGAGCAGTTGGCCAGAGTGATTGACCAGGTCGCTACAGAAAACCCATCCGGACCTATTCAATTTACTTATGAATTAGAGGCAGACCCCGAACAGAAAGTAGAAGCTATTGCCAAAAAGCTTTATAAAGCCGGCGCCGTTGAATGGAGTGCAAAAGCTCAGAGCGCCCTGCGAAAACTTCGTAAATCCGGGAAAACACACTATCCCGTTTGCATCGCCAAAACCCAATATTCTTTCTCCGATAACCCCAAATCATATGGAGCGCCCGAAGGACATGTCTTGCATGTGCGAGATGTAATCCTAAATGCCGGAGCAGGTTTTATCGTCTGTGTGGCAGGAGACATTATGCGTATGCCAGGTCTGCCCAAACAGCCTGCTGCCTTAGGCATGGACCTAAAGGATGGCGTTATCACAGGATTGAGCTAAGCTTGCGAGCGCTTGGGAATTTTGTCCTACCGACGCTTGTTACTACTTTTATAACATGAATCAGCTTTCTGCATTCGGCCAAGTCGTTCTGTTCATAACAGGTGGGCTCCTCCTCGCCTTGGCCGGAATGTTATTGTCCAGTCTGATAAGACCCAATCGCCCCAATCCTGAGAAACTCACAACCTATGAATGTGGTGAAGATACTGTTGGTTCTGCCTGGGTTCAATTTAACATGCGGTTTTATGTGATGGCCCTAATCTTTTTGATTTTTGATGTGGAAGTCATCTTCCTTTTTCCATGGGCCGTCGTCTATACCCACCCGGATTTACTTGCCGCAGATAAAGCCTGGACAGCCTTTGCCTTTATTGAGATTATCTTTTTTACACTAATACTCTTAGCAGGCTTAGCCTGGCTATGGCACAAAGGAGATTTAGGATGGGTGAAACCGTCCCCTCTTGTGCCGCATAGCCCATCCGGCATTCCGGATGAAGCCTACCAAAATATTAATCATAAATTTCAAGGAAATAAAGCCATGGAACTTTTACCAAACCCATCTGAAGCATAATGGGCATTCTGGACGAGCAATTTGAAAAAGGTAGAATTCTCATCACCGGAGTTGATGATTTACTCAATTGGGCGAGGCTTTCTTCCATGTGGCCACTGGGGTTTGGGTTGGCCTGTTGTGCTATTGAAATGATGGCCACCAATGCCAGTCACTATGATTTGGACCGCTTTGGCGTTTTTCCCAGAAACTCTCCAAGGCAGGCCGATGTCATGATTGTAGCAGGCACTGTAACATTTAAAATGGCAGATAGAATCCGTCGGCTATATGAACAAATGGCGGAACCAAGATATGTTATCTCAATGGGCTCTTGTTCCAATTGTGGAGGCCCCTACTGGGAGCATGGCTACCATGTGGTAAAAGGCGTAGATCGAATCATTCCAGTGGATGTATATGTTCCGGGCTGTCCGCCAAGACCGGAAGCTCTCATCGGGGGCTTGTTAAAATTACAGGAAAAAATCCGACAGGAAAGTTTATTCCTTCCTGAAGAAACAGAAACTCTTAGAAGATGATTGCAGCTTGGAGTTTTGAAGATATCGTTGCAGCCCTGACCGAAACAAGGGCTATTGAAGTGGTCAATGTCAATCGGGATAACATTCAGCCCTGGATTGAGGTTTCTGCAGATTCTTTGTTACCTGCCTGTCAATTTCTCAAAAATACCCCAGGCTGTTGGTTTGATATGCTGGCCTGTCTATCTGCAACAGATTTGACAGAGACACAACAATACGGTCTTGTCCTCCATTTGACTTCTTTGCCTTATCAAACACAATTGGTCCTGAAGACGCATCAGTCTAAAGTCGATTTTCCGGTGAGGGATTCGAACAACAAATTGGGGTTGCCAGAATTTCCTTCTGTTGCCTCTGTGTGGGCAGGCGCATCCTGGCATGAAAGAGAAGCCTATGACTTAATGGGCATCTGGTTTTCCGGCCATCCTGACCTGAGAAGAATCCTACTCCCGGAAGATTGGGAAGGGTATCCCTTAAGAAAAGACTATAAGACGGCTGAAAGTTATCATGAGGTTAAAATTGACTACTGATGAATAAGGGGAATGATGTGATACTACCGGGTTCTGAGCAGAATGAAATCTCCAAGGAGACCTTGTTAAAACGCGCAGCGCCGATTCGTACCTCACTTCAGGAATTAAAGACAGAGGAGATGATTCTCAATCTGGGACCTCAGCATCCTGCCACCCATGGTGTACTGAGATTAGAGGTCATCACCGACGGAGAAGTTGTGATTGATGTCGTACCTCACCTTGGATATCTGCACCGATGCTTTGAAAAGCATGCAGAGTCTTTGACCTATGCACAAATAATTCCCTATTGTGACCGCATGGACTATCTGGCCGCCATGAATAACGAATGGGCCTTTGTAATGGGGGTAGAGAAAATGCTGGGACTTACCGGTACGCTTCCGAAACGCATTGAATACATACGGGTATTGGTCTGCGAATTGAACCGCATTGCATCGCATCTGGTAGCCATTGGCGCATATGGCATCGACATTGGGGCTTTTACCCCGTTCTTATGGTGCTTTAGAGACCGCCAACATATTTTGAATTTATTAGAATGGAGCAGTGGTGCCAGAATGCTTTACAATTACATCTGGGTGGGCGGGTTGTTTTTTGATATCCCCCCGGGATTCGAACAACGATGCCTGGAGTTCATTCAGTATTTTGAACCTAAGCTCAAAGAATTAAATGACCTGCTGACAAATAACGATATATTCATTCAACGGACAGCAAATGTAGGCGTGTTGCCGCTCAGAACGGCCATTGATTATGGGGGCAGTGGCCCTATGCTGAGAGGCTCCGGATTAAAATGGGATCTTCGCCGTGTAGACGCTTATTCGGTTTATCCGGAATTAGAATTTGAAATCCCATCGGGAGAAGGCAAAATGGGAACTGTTGGCGATTGCTGGGACAGGCATTTTGTGCGCGCACGGGAAATAGAAGAGTCTGTGAAAATTATCCGTCAGTGTTTAGATAAACTTACCACCGATTATAAGCGCACACCAGATTTTGATCCCCGGGGTATGTGTCCTAAAAAATCCAGACCGAAAGCGATGGATTATTATGTTCGGGCAGAAAATCCAAGAGGGGAAATTGGATATTATTTTATCACAGATGGAAAAACCGATGTGCCCGTAAGAGTTAAAGCCCGCGCACCCAGTTTTTGCAATCTCAGTATTCTACCTGAAATCAGTCGGGGGGCGTTGCTACCCGATTTGATTGCCATTGCGGGCTCTATTGATATCGTATTAGGCGAGGTGGATCGGTAAGAATTGGCAACCAACCGAAGTTGGCTGCCAACCTTAATTATTTACCAATCCCTGCCGGACGACTGCACCATTCCAAATGCTTGCCTTGAAGGTAAAGCGCTTCCAAATACAATTGATTGAGCTCATCTTTGCCCACCAAAGCCGAACATAAATGTCCGCCTGCATAATAATCCGGTATTTTTAACTGCTGAACAATTTTACCGGATTGGCGATTATAAACAGTCCAGATTTTATCTTTATTACGCGTTTTAGTAATGGTGCAAATAAATTGATCATTTACTCCAAATTCTTCAATCCATTTAGTCAGATGTTCATTGATTCCAACAATATAATTCAACTGGGAGTCCGGTGCCATTTCCAAAACAGGCGCATCTGTGAAAAGTAATATGGGAACTTCTGATCCTTCAGGCATCTGCATGTCTCCGGACACAGACCGGCTATAAAAATATTTAAAATCCGGACAGGAAAAAACCGGTGTTTTATCCTTGAATTGAGAATAGATTTGTCCTGCATATCCATTCGTAAAATAAAAAGTATCCCGGTGAAATGCCCCCGCAATACTGGAGTAATAATATCCTGTTCTGGTTTTTGAAAATAATTCATCCAGTTTACCCAGATGACCATATACTTTTCCACTTAAATCTGAGACCGCCAGAGCAGGTGACAAATCATAAAAATCTTTACGAAATGGACTGTTTTTACTATCCGGGGATATACTCGAAGAGGTGCCAATTACAGGCCAACCTTTGTTGCACTTCATAAAAATATTATCCCCGATTCGATCCAGAAAAAAACGCGTATGAGAACTCTGAAAACCAAGCGCACTATCGGTTTCAAAACATCCTCTTACAATGGAAGTATTCCAATTCGAATTAACCAATACAGCTTCATTGTAATAACTTAAATTACTGTCCCGGAAAAGAATTTTGGGTAGTGAAACGCCAAGGTACAAATCTTTATTTTTTCCATATTTCGGAGAAAAGGCCATATAATTAATTACGCCACTTTTTTTGAGCATTTTCACAATATTTTCCGGTGCATCGGAAGATATGAATGTATCAATCGGAAGTTGGCTTAAAATACTGACGCGTGAACAGACTTTTTCTTTTCGTTGACATCGAATTAAATCCCACGAAAAATTATCCACCAGGCATAATTCCTGTCTGTCCCAGGCAATATCCTTCTGAGAAAATTCCGTAATATCACCGGGAATTTCAAACGCGATACTTTCCGTAAATACATTTTCATCCAATGAAATTGCAGATGCCGTATTAGGAATTTTAGCGCCACAGGTTATCAGTTGTACCGGAGTATTTTCTTCCCTTCGAATTTCCTGAATCCATTCATTCGACACATTGGCACCGAGTAAAGAATGTTCATATACAAAGGTGCGTTTGGCTTTATTGTATCTTAAATAATGAGGCGTCTGAAATTTCCCAATATTTATAGACATCCAATCAGAAATAATGCCGGCCTTTGCATCTAGAATGGTATCAGCCGGATATCGTCGTTCTCTTAGATAAGTTTTTAAATCTTCTTTGTCATATCGATCAATCCATACGATATGTTTTTCTTTAGCGTCTTGTTGACGAAACATGCCCATCGCCAGAGAGGAGACCCCTTCACAGCGAGGACATCCCATTGGCGGAATAATCCAGATATTGGCAATCTGAGCTTCACCCATATTGGATTCGACAACATGAATCAGACTATCCAATTTATCCCGGCAAATGGATGCCTGTGCCATAGACTTTTCCGATTGAGCCAGCATAGGAAAGCATAGGCTTAGGTTCAAGAGAATTAATAGAAATTGCTTTTTCATAGAGGTGTTTAAAATGAAGTTTGTTTTTGCGATACAGAATGATGTAGAGGATTTTCATCCTGTTCAAAAGGCATTAAATTGACGGAAAATAAATTTTGCCCTGTCGGACGCATGATCCGACAGGGCAAAATATTACTATTCTACAAACTTAAATTGATAAGTAGAACCAGAGGTTTGATAGGCGCCTTCGTTTTTCTCAAGTTTGGAACCTTCTTCAATCCCTGTAATGACCGCCTTTAAGGAATGGGCGGGCGCACCATTCTCAAAAGTGGTAACGGTTACCGGTTCACTGTTGGGTTTAAAGCTATCCCACCAGAGACAGATTAAATCCCAAAGATCGCCTTCCACAGTAGCACAGATTTGATCGGCCTTGTTTGGGCAGATTTTATCTTTACCATCTACTCGTACAACACCACCTGAACCATGGATGTCAATCTTGATTACCTGAATATCCTTGTCGGAATTGGTATTCTCACGATACGGCATCAATTGAACAGGCTCAGCCCAGGTAAAGGACACACCGGATGCAGTACCCAATGCCCATTCTTTGTAGGCATTGAGTTCAGGTGATTCATACACAACAACGGTGTTGTTACTGTATTCAAACTGATCCATGCTTTTTACCAGAATTTTGGCTTTGGTTGTTCCAAGATCCAATACCGCAGGTATGGCATCAATAAGTCCATCTTCGAAGGCACTGATATCCCGTGCACAGATGGTCATTTTGGTACATACAACATCCGAAGGTTCGGGACAAATTTTGTCCACCGTTTCGGTGTGAACGATTCCACCTTTACCATACAGCGTAATATTAATTTCGCCGATAGCAAAGGTTGAGCCTGAAAATAACAGGCATAGTACGAGCATTAAAAATGAATTTTTCATTGTTTCGGTTAGTTAAACAATTCAATGCCTACTTTGGGAAGGGGTGTTCGGCTTTTCCCCGGGAGGTTGTAAGACTCAGCGCCAAGCGGCTTCTGTTTGTTTGTGCTGCCAATATATCAGATTCAAAATGCGAATAGCAAGGACAAATGCAGGTAAGGATTGTAACAAATTGATTGTCAAGAGAAAAAATTTTAACTCCCTTCCCGTTGGGATTCCTTAATTTTGTGCAAATTCATAAAATTATGAAATACAAAGCCCCTGCTTCTGACCTGTTCGTATTGAACAGAAAAAACTTTGCGAAACACATGCTCCCCGGAACAGCAGCTGTATTCTTTTCGAATGACATGCTGGTTACCAATGCTGATGGACATTACTTGTTTACTCAAAATTCGAATCTATACTATCTCTCCGGAATAGATCAGGAAAAGACCATCTTATTTTTATTCCCGGATGCGCCGCGCCCGGAATGGAGAGAAGTCCTTTTCATTTTAAAAACAAATGCAACCATTCAAATTTGGGAGGGATGGAAATATAGTATCGAAGAAGCAAGGGAAGCTTCCGGCGTAAAAACCATACGCTATGCCGATACATTTGATGCGTTTATTCGGACGGTGATTTCACACTGCACCGGATTTTACCTCGATTTTAATGAGCATGAAAGAAATAGTCTAACTGCTTCCGGTGCAGGCAATCGCTTCGCATCTTTTCTTCGAGAGGAATTTCCTGCACATCCCTTACACCGCGCCGCTCCCATATTGGAAAATTTGAGATCCATTAAATCGAAATGGGAATTAACTCAATTACAAGAAGCCATTGATATTACGGCAAAAGCATTTAATCGCGTGCTCGGATTTCTCAAGCCCGGGGTAATGGAATATGAAGTAGAAGCAGAAATTACTCACGAATTTATTCGAAACCGGGCAACGGGTCATGCATACACGCCAATCATTGGCTCCGGATATAATGCCTGTGTCCTGCATTATATTGAAAACAAAGAAATGTGTCAGGACGGAGATTTAATTTTGATGGACTTTGGGGCAGAATATGGAAACTATTCGGCTGACCTAACGCGAACAGTCCCGGTTAATGGTAAATTCTCCAAGAGACAAAAAGATATTTATTCCGCTGTTTTACGCGTGCATAAAGCTGCTGTAAAAATGCTGGTGCCCGGCACATTGCTAGAGGAATATCATGTCGAAGTTGGAAAATTAATGGAGTCGGAATTATTGGGATTAAAATTGATTTCCAAAACAGACATCAAAAATCAAGATCCGGCCTGGCCTGCTTACAAAAAATATTTTATGCACGGGACTTCCCATTTTCTTGGATTGGATACACACGATGTAGGAAATCGTTATCAGCCATTTAAAGAAGGTATGGTATTTACATGTGAGCCCGGTATTTATATTCCGGAAGAAAAAATAGGTATTCGAATTGAGAATGATATTTTGGTCGGAAAGAAAGCACCGATAGATTTAATGAAACACATTCCGTATGAAGTGGAAGAAATTGAATCGCTTATGAATCAAAGAAAGAAAAAATGAAAGCCATTATCCCTGTTGCCGGTGCCGGAACTAAATTAAGACCGCATACACATACTCAGCCCAAGCCCTTGATTCCTGTAGCAGGAAGACCAATCCTTGGACATATTCTGGATAATCTCATCGCTGCTGGTATTCAAGATTTTGTTTTTATTATTGGATACCTTGGAGAAAAAATTGAGGAGTTTATTCAGGAAGAATACGGAGATCGTATTCATGCAGAATTTGTAATTCAAGGACCAAGAGAGGGTCTTGCCCATGCCATCGGAATGGCATCGGAGGAAATTAAAGCGTCCAATGATGGCATTTTAATTGTGCTGGGCGACACCATAGTGGATGTTGACTATCCCGGCATCCTGGCTTCTGAATATTCTGTATTGGGCGTGGATACGGTTGAAGACCCCCGATCTTTTGGAGTTGCTAAATTAAACGAAGAAGGATTTATTACCTCTCTGGTTGAAAAACCCAGTATCCCCAAAAGCAACTTAGCACTTGCCGGAATTTATCGCATACGGGAAACCGATGCTTTATTAAATGCAATTGAACATTTAATTTCCAATCAAATTCGTACCCAAACAGAGTTTCATCTGACTGATGCGCTCATGCGTATGGTAGAAGATGGCATTCGGATGAAAACCATAAAAGTTAATAATTGGTTTGACTGCGGAAAAAAAGAAACCTTGCTCTCAACCAATCGCATATTATTAGGACGACAGGATATTTCCATTCATCAGCCGGAAGGTCTGGAAAATTCAATTTTAGTCCAGCCGGTTAGTATTGCCAAAGGCGCAAAAATTAGAAATTCAATTATTGGCCCTTTTGTCGCTATTGGGGCCGGGGTAATAATGGAAAATTCTATTGTTAGTGACTCCATTATTGGAGAATATTCCCAACTCGATTCTATTATTTTGAAATGTTCTGTTGTAGGCAATGATGCAATTTTGAAAGGGAAATCTCAAAGTGTGAATATTGGCGATAGTACGGAGATTGATTTTAATGAGTGAATTATGAATTATGTAGAGTTAAGCTAAGTTTTTTAATTGGACTTTAAAATGGATTTTAAACAAAATCGTATCACACAATTATTCAACATTGAATATCCCATTATTCAGGCAGGAATGATTTGGTGTTCAGGTTGGCAATTGGCTTCGGCTGTTTCAAATGCAGGCGGTCTTGGATTATTGGGTTCCGGTTCTATGTATCCGGATATTTTGAGAGAGCAAATTCAAAAGTGTAAAGCAGCAACCAATAAACCCTTTGGTGTTAATGTGCCAATGTTGTATCCGGATATTGACAAGCACATGAATATTATTGTGGAGGAAGGGGTAAAGATTGTATTTACTTCAGCAGGAAATCCGAAAACCTGGACAGCCTGGTTAAAAGAAAGAGGCATTACAGTCGTGCATGTGGTATCAAATGTAAAATTCGCCCTCAAGGCTCAGGAAGCTGGAGTAGATGCCATTGTTGCAGAAGGATTTGAAGCAGGGGGGCATAATGGACGGGAAGAGATCACTACCTTTTGTCTGATTCCTCAGGTTAAACAGGCCATAAAAATCCCCTTAATTGCAGCAGGAGGCATAGGCACCGGTTCTGGCATGATGGCAGCCATGGCATTGGGCGCAGATGGCGTACAGATTGGAAGTCGTTTTGTAGCAACCCCCGAATCCAGCGCCCATGCGGCATTCAAGCAAGCCGTAGTAGATGCAGGAGAAGATGCCACACGATTGACCCTTAAATTATTGGCGCCGGTTCGACTAATTCAAAATCCTTTTTATCAACAGGTAAAAGCGTTGGAAGAAAAGGGTGCAAGTGCAGAGGCATTTGCTGCATTACTGGGAAGGGGACGCGCAAAGAAAGGCATGTTCGAAGGAGATTTGGTGGAAGGAGAATTGGAAATTGGACAAGTATCCGGGCTGATTCAAAATATAAAACCCGCAGCGTCAATCGTTACTGAAATCCTGAAGGAATATCAAGTCCTGAGGGAAAACATTCACACTGCCGGTACTTTTGGAAGTTGAAGAAAAATATTTAATCACGAACACATTTTATGATTTATCATTTAACCACACACGATAACTGGCAAAAGACTTTGGATTCCAACAAAGGATTTTATAAAAGTGACTCCCTTTCAACAGAGGGGTTTATTCATTGTTCCTATAAAGAACAAGTAGCTACTTCTGCCAATACGCATTTTAAACAGGCGGAAGAACTGGTGATTTTATTCATAGTGGAAAAACGCGTCAGGGACATATTAAAATCTGAGCCTTCTCGTGGCGGGGAGTTGTTTCCGCATCTATATGGCCCTATGCCGCTTGAAGCCGTTGAGGAAGTGAGAATTCTGGTAAGGAATTCTGAGGGCTTGTTTGAGTTCTAATTTTGGGTAAGTTACTTACCCCCATAATCCCGGTAAGTTACTTACCCCCACAATCCCGGTAAGTTACTTACCCAAAATCCCGGTAAGTTACTTACCCCCATAATCCCGGTAAGTTACTTACCCCTTATCCCGGTAAGTTACTTACCCCACAATCCCGGTAAGTTACTTACCCCCACAATCCCGGTAAGTTACTTACCCCCCAAAAACGCCAGATTGAAATCCTATTAAAGATCGTTAGACTCGAAGTACTCTACTATATGAGCCCGCAGAAAGGTTGTCTGCTCAAATATATTGATAAAGGGCAATGGCTTAACCTGCTTCCAATGCGGCCAGCCGTCTTTATC
>CANHCC010000026.1 GCA_947459115.1 Bacteroidota bacterium
AATCCCTATTGCCAATTTATCAGAATCAAGCCAATCCTCAGGCATTTCAAGCCCGGTTTGAGAGTCAGGCCGATGCTTAAAATGCAATATAAATACCTGTTCCACCCAGGCCCCTGTCAAATCAGTTGCTCTCAAAATAACAAGGGAGTCTGCTGCGGGGGAGACACTGGGATACCCGGATAAATGAAGGGCTTGAGAATTTAGGCTCAGCCAGGAAGGCCCTTGTTGAATAGTTAATGAAACAGAATCCCCTTGAGCTGTATCCGGATCCATAACGGTAATGGAATAGAGATACAACTGCGCAACATCTACCAAAGTATCCGGCACGGACTGTATCTGAGGCGCGTTATTTTGAATAATAAAATCAAACTGATACCATAGAGTATCGGTTAATCCTTTGCTGTCTTCTACAACAAGCCATAAGGTCGTATCCACAATTGCAGCATAGGTTGGCGTTCCCAATAGAATCACCTTATCGTTGCTAACACTCACATTAAGCCATGCGGGACAGCGTAATATCTGCCAGGTATGTGTATCTCCATAATCCGCATCTTTATCTAACAAATCTAAGGTGTCTGAAATTGAAACCCCCAAGGTAGTATTCGGCAAGAAGCTTTCTAATTGAGGCTTTAGATTCGGTATGGAAGCGTTAAGAGAAATCGTTTGATTAATCGGCGTGGAATAAGGCGCCAAAACCTGAAAGCGGATTTGATTCAAAGAAGGCAGAAAATTCATGGATCTGACTGCGGAAGAATCAAACTGACCCGAAAATGCATCGTGTATAGAATCCCAAACCAATTGGGATGGATAAGAAATCGGACTCACCCAGGCATCATAAAAAACCGTATCCGGATAAAAATACGACCAAAAAGGGAAATACCGTGCATTACCCGGCAGAGCAATATTCAAAATGGAATCGGGATAAACGGTATGATTCGGGAAAGTATACACAAAAGGGAAAGGCATATTAATACAATCCGACGGTTGACTTTCTTCTCCGTTTTGATCGATGGCAATAATACGAATATAAGCGGGTGGGGGAATCTGACCTAAAGGAAAAACCCAGGTGCTATCTTGAGTTGTACCCAATAAGGTTGAAGCGGAGGGGGTAAAACCATTCATTTCATTAGACCCGTGCACTGCATAGTGAGCGGGTATTTTTCCCGGCATTCCGGCATTCCAGGAAATGACCAAATTTGAATCGGTCAAAGCCACAGAGCCGGATTGAGGCGGCATCACACACTGAACTGTAAAATTCCAGACCTGACTCCAATCTCCCCAAAGACCTCGATTATCCATACTTCGTACCCGCCAGTAGTAGGACTGCCCATGATTCAAAAAGCCGGGAACTTCAGGCTTAAACGCTGGGTAAGCCATTACTGAAGGAGAGATGGGATTTATAATCCTGTCAAAGTTAGAGGCCAGACAGTATTTCATATCCGGACGGTCACTTAACTGAAAATGATATTTGACAGGATAATCTCCCGGGTCTTGATCCTGTGCATTACCCCATCGAAAAAGAATTTGAGCCGTATCGGTTGTAATACCATTACCGGGATAAACGGGGACAGAACTAATAAATGCGGGATTGTTAGAGCTATCTTCTTTCCAGGCGATTTCAAATTTCAGATTTCCTTGAAGGCTATCCTTACGAGACACTTCCCATTGATTCCACCCTTTTCGAAGATATGGCAAAAAGGTTTTGCTATTTTGTGTTCTGGTTTGAAACCGAAGAGAATCCAGTCCTGCGGGCATCAAGGAATCTGACTGATGTAATGATACGCGAATAAAAGACTTATAAATTGCTGGATTCAGTTGAGGCGCAACCAAAGCATAAAGCGAACAAGAGTCCTGCCCAATATATGGCCCGGTCTGTGTTTTGACAGTCGTCCAAACCAGGCTATCCGTTGACCACTCCACTCTGAAGGTATCCCCCGATACTGGTAGTGTTACATCATAAAATACCTGATGATCCAACTGGAGAAAGGGCAAATCAATTTTATGAACAATATGCAAGGGTTGTGTTACATCCATCGGGATCATGCGTAATCCATTTCCGGATGTATTTGCCTTAAGATTCAGGGAAGTTGAAAATTGTCTGTTAAACCCTGGAGAATCCGGATTGAGTGCATGTTCCCAGAAAGCATTTCCGATATGATGATCCCGCATATTTTCGGATGAGGCAGCCCCCCAGATGCGATGTTCATAAGCCGAATCCTGTCTTTCCCAGGTAAAATAAACAGACTGTTCCGGCAATAAAGTATAATACAACTCATGGGGCGCCGGATTTCGGTATTCTATTGGATCAAAAAAAGTAAACATTTTGGATATGTGTTTACTGGCCTCCTGAACATAGGGGACATCTATGCCATAGTGCAGAACACGAGCAGCGAGATTCCTGTCGTTATTTATTTCATTCTTACTCGCCAGTTTTAAATTATCTTGAGCAGGATAAAAAACCTCAAGATCCGCATCTACCACCATTTCATCATTTCCAAAAACTACCTCAGATGTACTGTGAGCCGCTAACAACCACTCTTTTCCACCAATATTCATATTTTGGGCAATGTTTTTCAAAGAAAATGCGGCATCATCACAAAATGCATATCCATAAACGCCTAATACTTTTACCGGCTCATGAGTTTCATCCAGAAAAGGGTGCTCCGCTGGCTCGTAGTGGATCCTGTTGTGACGCATAAATTGGAACAAAGCCAAGGCCTTTTCTTTATTGGATATCGTGCCATCTAATGCTTCAATCCCTATCTCCAATCTGCTATACCAATTACCCCTGCGATTAAGCAATAACTTGGGGCCAAATGCAGGAACAGAATCTTCATTCGTGATTCGGAGATAGCGCATCGGCTGATACCCGTAGGCCGTCTGATTATTATCCCCTATGTATCTGGTGTTTTCTGAATCCAGAAGGCCTCCCATCCAAATACTTCCGGTATCTTTGGAAGAAGACATTGTCCATACCGTATCCCTGAAGGAGGGTTGTGCCAGGACGACAGATAAATTGAAACATCCAAGCCACCCAAAAATTCCTGCCGAAATAAAAAAAAGTCTCAACAACAATTTATAAAGTTCAGAATTCTGCATGTGCACATTAACTTACAAAGTTACCAATTTTAAACTACAAAATTGTTCGATGAGTAGGCTCCATCTGACATATTGAGAACCAAGGTCACTCACAACGCGCAGGGGTTATAATCCGTAAAAACAAGCAGGAGCAAGACCTTCATGGCTTAGATTCCAGGCTTTATTAATTCCCCTGGAATGAGGAAATCATGGGAATTAACAACTACTTTGCTGCTCTCCAGGCCAGATAAAAAACTACCAGCCAAATTATTCCTTTTACCAAAAAAAATAAAAAACCTAAAATACCGACTCGCTTAAGCCAGGATCTCCAATCTTGCTTCATGAGGGAGATTGCTCAATGGCACGAATATTAGGATTCCTCTCATCCGATTCGATGCGCCCATCTCTCAGGCGAATAATCCGATGGGCATACAATGCAATGTCTTCTTCATGGGTTACCAAAATGATGGTATTCCCTTGACGATGCAGATCCGCAAAGAGCCCCATGATTTCATAAGAAGTTTTGGTATCCAGATTTCCGGTGGGTTCATCTGCTAAGATTATGGAAGGTGAATTAACCAGGGCTCTGGCAACGGCCACCCTTTGGCGTTGCCCTCCGGAAAGTTCATTAGGGCGATGTTTCATTCTTTCACCCAGACCAACAGATTTTAATGCATTTTCTGCCCTTGTTTTTCTTTCTTTTGCGGATATTCCCGCATAAATCAGAGGCATGGCCACATTGTCCAGGGCAGAGGATCTGGCCAAAAGATTAAATGTCTGAAAAACAAATCCAATTTCACGATTTCTTGCATGGGCTAATTCTGCATCCCCTAAAGTTGACACATTTTGACCATTTAAAAAATATTCGCCTGATGTCGGGGTATCCAGACATCCAAGAACATTCATCAGCGTGGATTTACCGGATCCGGAGGGGCCCATAAAAGCAACATACTCATTCTTTTCGATGGCCAAAGAAACCTCTTTAAGGGCATAAATAATTTCATCCCCCATTTGGTATTTCTTTTCAATTTGATTCAGACGAATAATTTCCATGTGACAGTGTTATAATTCGGCATCTCGCCATGCCTGAATCTCCGAAGCAAAGGTATTGAGAATATCGGCTTTTTGAGTAGGATTGGAGGTAAATCGGGCAGCTTGTAACGCGCCATAACCAGCCTGCTCTGTCAGGCCGGCCGCAGAAGAGAATGCAGCGTAATACTTCCATAACCCGGGATTGCGATCATTCATAGAGAGAGCATTAAAGAAATAAGCACTGGCCGTTGCCGGGTCGAAGCCGGATAACTGCCACAAATTTCCTAATAAAAACAACCCTCTGGTATCCAATGGATTTTCTGCCAGCCACTCCTGTAGTAAAGTATCTGCTACCGAATATTTTCTTGCAAATATTTGCTCAGTAGCCTTTAATAAAATCCCTTCCCGTCCTGCACTATCGGGCTGTACAAAGGCCTTGCGAACGGCCTCTGCCTCCTGAGGGGTATTCAACAGGTAGCAAGCATTTAAAAATCCTGCCTGAAGATGAGGATTGCCCGGCAATGCCTCTAACCCATCCCGATAGGCCTGCAGCGCTTCAGCGTCGTTCTGATTCAAATACCATTGGGCAAGTCTATCATAAGGCTGCCATTGTGAAGAATCCAATTGAATTGCTCGTCTCAACATTTCAATAAACCAGGTTTTATTCCCTGAAGCAGCGGCATAAGAGGCTCCCCGCATCCAATCCTGGTAGGTGGCATCCGAAAAATTCCATTCCAGGGAAGCATACAACTCCTGACCATTAGACAACAGCAACAAGGCAATTTCTTTTCTTGCGGCATCCTGATAGGCAGGGGACATTACTCTGACCTTAGAAAACATTTTATGTGCAGAATCCTGTTCTCCCAACTGAGCCAACATCATACCGGACAAAATCATATCCGGTGCGCTTTCCCAGGTGGCAGCATCCTGATAAAATCTTAAGGCCATTTCCGGTACACCGGACTGATGGTAAATCGCGCCCAGATTATGGGCTGCCAGGGGTGCATCTTGTGGTGTAGATTTTACCAGCCAGGCATAGCGACTTAATGCCTGAGGGACAGAATCTGTTTGCATACACCTAACCATCTTATACTGCAAAATATCGGAATTCACCGACCGCGTCTCCAAAAGTTCGGCGATTTTATCTGCCTGGTCAGGCAAACCGTTTGAGGAACACCAGATGAGTGCGTTTTGTAAAAAGGAAGCCGGCGCATCCTCCTGTATCCATTCCGGATTCCAGGAAATGGACACATCTTTCATTCCGCTTAGGCTAGCAAACAAGAGATTGGTCATAGGCCCGGGCTGATTGCCTCCACTCTCTTTCGCCATTTCGAAAAAAGGAATCGCTTCATTTGCTCTGTTATACCGGAGGTAAATCATGCCGAGGTTACTACTGGCCTCAGCATAGGAAGGATCATTTACCAGAGATTCTTTCAGACAAATCACAGCAGAGTCGGGTTGGTCTAGCTTTAAATAGAGCCAGGCCATCATATTGGGGACTTCCCGATCCGAAGTTCTCTCTTTGGCGTTTCGAAGAATCTCTAATGCGAGTCGGTGCTTACCGACAAAAGCATAATAGGTGGCGGCCTGAATTTCCCCTGCAGTAAATGCCTCATAAGAACGGCTACAAGATTGCAATTTCTCCAATGCCGGCAATGGACTTTTACCAGGCTTCAACATTAAGATACCTGCATTGTAATTAGACTTAGGGTCTCCGGATAAAATCGTTAGGGCCTGCCCATATCTCACTAATGCACTGTCCGCCTCAGATTCTAAGAGAAAATAATCTGCAGACCTTGAATAGGAAGACGCGGCCATTATCTGAAAAGACTTCCAGCTTTTTTTGCCCTCCGCTATAACCGTGATGATCGCGACTGCCAACCAAACGATTATGAAGCGTATGCGAATGGGCATATGCAAAATAAAATAGGTGTTCTTCCTTTGCTGAAAGGCTTCATAAAAATTCACCAGCCAGTAAATGGTCTGCAATACTGCGACTAATGGGAAGATAAAAGTTATCAAACGAAACGCCTGAAGCTGGAGCAAATAATCGCCATTCGTCGCGGCATAGCCAAAAAAGAAGATGGCATTCAACCCCATCAGGACAATAGAAAGCGTATAAGCGAGATTCGACCCAAAAGCAGACTTGGCTACATGAAAAGCGTTTTGTGCGGTAAATGGCCACGCCAGGCAGGCAATACAAGCAATAATAACAGGCAGAACGCTTTGCAGCCTTGGAGAAAAAACCTGCTCCAATCCCAATAACCAGATACTCAGAAACAGAATGACAAGAACCCAGGTAAAGAGTAACAATTGTAAACCCGGTCTGGAATGCGCTTCCTGTCGGTTAATCAAAAAAGCCGTAACGAGACTCAATATCTCTTTGGATGCAAGAATCAGGGCAAGGCAGGCCAGAAGGTAATGATACGAAGAAGCCGACGCAATGGTTTGAAATAATATCCCCTCACCCCGAATCCCCCACAATGCAGCAAAGAGGCCAATCATCAAGGCGGTGAAGAGGAGAAAAACAATGGAAGTGGACCAATATTTAGAAATATATTGAAAATAATAGAGGGGCAGAAAAAAAGCCAGGCATATTGCGAGGGTAACGAGATACAAGGGGTCAACTCCGGTCAGCGTGATGCCTAAATTTAATTGAGAAAGCCAGATCGCGAACAAAAAAGGAGGCAGCAGATTCCAGTATTTCTTCATTTTAGACGCTACCGTCAATGCTCCTGCCCAAAAGAGAACCATAGAAGTGAGCAACAGCCAAATGGAAAATCTGGAAGGCATGAGAAAACCTGGGATCTGAAGCGCAAACCGGGCATAAGCTTTGGCCTTGAGCTCCGCCAAAGGCGTGTCGGTATCCTGAGCCGGCAACCAAGAGAGGACAGAAGGAAAAGTTTCCTCCTGAGGCTGATAAACCACCCCAGCTGCAGGGCCTAATAGCATCCCCCAGCCCCACCATGCCGCTCCGAACAAACAAAACACCATCAAAACGGTAAACAGTTTCTTTCCGGAAGGAGAAAATCGCTGATAAAAATGCAGGAGGGAAACGAAAGGAGGTGAATCCATCTTAGGGAAAAATCTTAATTATCTTTATCTAAAACCCTTGGAACCCGGAAATAATCAGAATCGTGGTCCGGAGCATTTTTTAATGCCTGCTCATGAGACACTTCTTCAACCACCCGGTCTTCCCGCAAGGGGATTGGCTCTGCATGAATATGGGTAAGAGGTAGCACGCCTTCTGTATTCACTTCATTAAGTTTTTCAATGAAGCCTACCATTCGTTCTATATCTTCCCGAATGGCTGCTTTTTCACTCCCCTGAAATTCAAGTCGGGCAAGATTAGCCAATTTGTCAATGAGTTCTTCTGTAATCTTCATGATTGTAATATGGTGCTAAAGTATCGAATATTAAGTGATGAACCTTGTTTTTCAAATCTAATGCATCCGAATCCAAAAGCGCTTCGGTAGAAATTGGTTCATGAATGTGTACCACAATTTTTCCGGGATAGACTTTAAAGTTTTGATTTTCCGGCAAAACTCTATCGGTAAAGATAAGAGAAACGGGTATGATTGGCGTTTTTGTTTCTATGGCGAGACGAAAAGCCCCTTCTTTAAACGGACTTAGTACTTTTTTATTTGCGGCGATAGTACCCTCCGGAAAAATAACCATACTGATTTCTTCCCGAAGCTTTTCGGCAGCTCGCATAAGACTTCTGTAGGAATCCATACGACTGGCACGATTAACCGTTATATACAACCGCTCGTACATCCAGCCAAAGAGGGGCACTTTATTTAATTCTTTTTTTCCAATGAACCGAAAAGACCCGGGAAACGCAAGATAACAAACAGGAATATCTAAGTAAGAATTATGATTCGGCACAAAAATATAAGTCTGGCCAGGCTTGAGGTGATGTCTGCCATGCACGATGACGCGAATACCACATATCATCAAAATGGTTTTGGCCCATATACGGTTGAGATGATGAGCTCTGTCATCATTCTTTCTGGAACGGACACTGAGCAAATAATAATAGATGGGGAAGGCCAGTAACTTAAAAGTAGAAAGGGAAACCGCTAACCAGATACTGCAAATTCTGGCCCAAAATATTTCTAAGGGTGTACGAGGCCAATAGCTCATTATTTGCACATTTTACGGATATATTCATAGGCATCCGCATAGCCCATTTCTCCGGCACGACTCATATCATCACAGCCAGCTTCTTTTTGGTTTAGACCAAGCTTAGCCATACCCTGGTGACAAAGATTACGGCCATTCTTTGGATTTAACTCAATACACTTTTTAAAATCTTCCAGCGCCGTCACCGCATCTTTCAATTTTAACCGAACAACCCCTCTGTTAAAATAAGCATCCTCATAATCGGGTTGCATTTCAATAACCTTAGAATAATCTTTAACCGCAGAACGATAATCGCCCAATCCGGCTTTCGCGTCAGCGCGATTAAAATACGCTTCCTTGAAATCGGGCTTTAATTCAATAGCACGCGTATAATCCGGCATCGCCCCAGCATAATCCAAACGATTGTATCGAATATTGGCTCTAAGCATATAAGCCAATGCAAAGGCATCATTCAACTCAATGGCCTTTGAGACATCCACCAATGCCTCTTCCGGTGCACTTCGCGTTTTCGCGAGCCCCCGATACGAATACCATTCAGGATTAGTGGGCTCTTTAGAAATCGCCTGGGTCAACAATTGAATGGCTTGAATGGTATCATTCATGGCCATTTTGGCGATACCTTTTCGACCATAAGCCAATGCAGATGCAGGATTTTTGGATAGAATCCGATCATAATCCCCAACGGCTTCGGAAAAGTCTCCCGAAGTCAGTTTTAAATCCGCCCTTTCTGCCAACAATGAAGCCGTTTCATTCATCGATATTAATTGGCTGTAAACTTCCAACGCTTTTGTGGTATCCTTGTTTGCAGCAAGAGAGCGGGCGTAACGGGTACCTGCATCCACATTATTAGGTTCTTTTTGAAACAGATTTTGAAAGTCCTGACTGGCTCGACCAAAATCACCCGATTCATAATAGGCTTTTCCTCTAATGAGTAGAGCCTCCGTGTAACGGTCGTCTAATTCAATGGCTCGACTCAAATCCTGAATACAAGGCCCAAGTTGTTTTTTGTTGTAACGGAGTATCCCTCTGAAAGACCAGGCATCCGACAGATTGGGGTTTAGCCTCAGAGCTTCTGAATAATCTTCAATAGCCTGATCTTCTTTATTAGTACGAGACCTTGCATTTCCTCTAAGTAGCCAAATATCTGCAGCGGGTTCATTGGTACGGTTAATGTATTCCGTCAGGGCATTTTCAGCTTTTTCATAAGCGCCCATTCGAAGATTAATTTTTCCGAGTTCCAACCAGTTGTCTGTATTAGTAGGATCCGCAGTCACCGCTGACTGATACGCTTCGGCTGCGCCGGCAAAATCATCTAATGCCACTTTTAGTCTGGCTAATTTCATCGCAACTGCATAATCACCGGATACCATGGAAAGGTATTTCGTATAATCGGCGGATGCCTCAGCATACTTTTCCTGATTTTCATAAATGCCGCCTCGCAATAAATAATCCTCAGGCCTTCCTTCCTTAATCGACAACAGCGTGTTGAGGTCTTTAAGCATACGGTCAGAATCCTTAAGCTGCTTCCAACAAGAAATACGCTTTTGCAAGAGGTCAATGTTTTTAGGAGATTTCTCCAACAATTGACCTAACAATCCAATCGCATCATCGGCATTTCCCAGAGACATCAATGCCATCGCTTTTCCACCAAGTGCCTCTATATTTTCAGGTTCTAAGTTTAAGACAGCGGAGAAATCTGCTTCGGCTTCAGCAAATTGATTTTGCTGCAAGCGGAAGTTTCCACGAATAAGATAAGGATCTGCAAGCTTTATTTCTTTATTAATGGACTGATTGATGTAATAATATCCGGAATCTTGTTTTCCTGTTGCGAGAAAGGACTTACCCAGATAGTAGGCAACTTCGGCGGTATTACGATTGCTGTTCCACAACAAAGTAAAAGATTGAATAGCGGCGCTGTAATCCTGATTTTTAAAACTTACCTCACCGAGGCGTATGGCCGCCAGAACATCCTCCGGTGTTTTACTCAAAATAGCCTGATAATCCTTTGCTGCGAGATCTGTTTTTCCTAATTGCCAATAAGCATCTGCTCTTCCAATTAAAGGATCTTCTGTTGTATAACCAGCCTCGATTGCTTTGGTATAGGCCGAAACTGCTATCTCATATTTTTCTGATTTATGCGCGGATACAGCAAGACGATAAGAAGCCTGAACATTATCGGGAAATCCATTTAAGTAGCGCGTATAATCTGCAACAGCTACATCATACTTACCCGTGACATATTCCACATCGGCCCGTTTCAAAACCACAAACAGATCATTAGGTCTCATCTTAAGCGCTTCTGTATAATCCCGAATTGCGCCATCCGCATCTCCGGATGTTACTTTTAAATCTGCACGACTGATAAGCATTTCCGGATTAGAAGGATTGATGTCTAATGCCTTTTGGTAATAGGGAAGGGCTTTATCTTTTTCCCCCATTGAAACAAGCAGTTCTGCCGTTGCCTGCCAAATATCCCCTCTACCAGGTTCAAGTACAAGCAGTGCGTCATAGTCGCGTATGGCATCTGCCTTATTATTCTGCTGAAGATGAATCCCAGCTCTGGCCTCCAAACGGGAGGCTTGGGGAGGATAGGAACTTAACAGTAAATTCAAATCCTCCAACATCCCCGATTGATTTTCCAGTTGAGTTCTACATTGAAGGCGCTTATCAAGAATTTCTTCGGTAATCATCCCGGACTGAACAAGACTGGTCAGAATTTCCTCAGCAGGCGCGTAGGCTTTCATTTGCAGAAGCAGTCTTGCGGCTAAGGTTTTATAGGTAGAATCTGATGGGAAGCGAAGGATACAGGTTTGAAGATCCTGAAGTGCGCCCTTTGAATCTCCAGCTTCCAAAAGGATACGACTTCGAATAGCATATAAATCGTCTGGTTTAAAATTTCTGGCCTCTGCAGCTTCAAATACGCCAAGGGCCTTTTGTGGTGAAGCGGTTTCAGATAGGGCGAGTCCAAGACGGAAAAAATGTACCCCCTCCTCCGGGTGTAGTCGTGTCAAAGTGGCGGCAACGGGAATAAGATCTACATAGTTACGCTTTGCCACCAACAAATCTGACAAGCGCAATAGGGCAGGTTCAAATACCGAATCCTGTTGTAGCGCATTTTTACAAGAAGAAAGTGCCGACAGCGTATCCGCTTGTTTAACTTCCAGCAAAGCCTTTTTATACCAGGGCTCTGCTTTGTTGGGAACAAGTTGCAGATAGGCATTCCAGGCAGCAATAGCAGGAACATTACTGCCGAGTTTTTCCAGACTTTGTGCATATTTAATCCAGGCATCACTATCTGAGGGGTTCTTCTCCACCACAAAGGTTAAATCGTCAGTTGCTTCTTTCCATCTACTTTCAGAAAAGTAATGATCGGCTCTCAGTTTGCGAGAAGCCACCAATAAAGGATCTATTTCGATGGCTTTCTGAATATCTTTCAATGCCTGAGGATTTTGCCCGTTTTTAAAATATAACCGGGCTCTTTCCACGAATCCAAGGGCATAATCCGACTTCAACTTCAGCGCACTTGAAATCTCTCGGATACAGGCCTGATCCTCATTTAGCTCCCGGTAAGCGGAGGCTGCCAACAAGTGAACCTGAGGGTCTGGGGCCCCCATTGAAAGAACCTTTTGAAAGTCTTCTGCAGCCTCCTTCCATTGTTTTAATTCCAGATAAGCCTTTCCTCTTCCAAGGAAACCCGCTTTATCCTGAGGGTTATTCTGGTTGTAGGCAGAGAAATCAGCAATCGCTTCAACCCATTTGTTGATTTTCATGAATGCCAGACCTCTTTCCAGGCGCAAATCCCTGGGTTCCATTCCTAATTCTAAGGCTCGGGTAAAAGCATGAATGGCTTGAGGATAATTCTGATTTTGGCCTAAAATCTTACCACTTAAATACCACGAAAGACTCAGGGTATCGTTCTGCTTTAAGGCAAATTGAAACTCTTCCAAGGCCATATTCGGATTCTCAGCTTTCCAGGCAGCATATCCGCACCATTGAGCATACTCTGCGTTATCAGGATTCAATTCCCTTGCCTTACGGAATGCCTTTAATGCAGATGGAAAATCACTATTATCCAGGTTTAACTTCCCGATTTGAATGAAGGCCATTTCACTGGTATCATCCATAGAAGCAATCTTTTTATAATCTTCTTCCGCTTTATCTTTTTCCCCAATACTCTTCAGTAAGGGAGCTCTTTCCTCATAATAATTTTTTGCCTGAGGCCTCATTTCAATGGCCGTATTTAACCACCCCAATGCCTTTGTTTTCTGATCCAGATTTTTCGCGGCCATGGCTGCCTCAAAGTATTGATCAGCAGTTGCTGTTTCATTCAGTCCCTTTTGAAAGAACTGAACAGCTTCGACATAATTTTTCTGTTTTACACTGATCTCTGCCGCAATTAACTGAAGGTTTTTCATTGAAGCATTGATATCGAGCGCAGTTTTTGCAGAAGATAAGGCATCCGGATAATTACCTTCCTGGTAGTAAATCTTTGCCATTTCAGCAGGATAGGCGGATTCTAATGGATTCAAATTTTTAGCAGTAGTTAAATCGGCTAATGCATCCTGAATCCGACCCAACTTTTGGTATAGTGCCGCACGCCTGAAATAAATATCCGGATTGCGATTGTCGATTTCTATGAAACGCGTAAGATATGTGATGGCCTCCTGAGGTTTTCCTGTTTGCTGTTTGCATAAAGCAAGGCGGAGGAATAAATCGGGAGAACGAAACTTCAGCCTTACAGCCAATTCATAATCGGCCACTGCTTCATTCATTTTCTGAGCTTCATAGTTCAGGTTGCCTCTAAGAAAAGCGGCTTCTCCATTTTCGGGCGCCTTACTTAATATCAGATTCAGGTCTTCAAGTGCTGCAGCAAATTCATTTCTGCCCATTTTTAACCTCGCCCTATGAAGGCGAATGTCCTCATCATCGGGCTCTGCGCCCAGATACCAGGAATAATCTTCTATCGCCTTACTCACCTCTCCTTTTCTTTCCAACAATAACCCTCTGTCTTTACGATAGGTTGGATTATTAGAATTACGCTGTATGAGTTGATCCAAATCCTCAATTGCCAGGTCCGTATTACCCATAACGGTATGCAAGGTGTAGCGTTCTTTGAGAACTTCAGCATTATCCGGATTTAGTCCATACACCTTATTAAATGCCTGCAATGCCTGATCCAGATTCCCCATTGCCCTATGGGTTAGGGCCATTCCCAGCCAAGCATCTTCATGATTGGGATTTAATTTAACCGCTTCCTGAAAGGCAACAAAAGCCCCATCATACATCTGAAGTTTTAGCCTGACTCTTCCAAGCGTCCACCAGGCTTCAGGAGAATCTTTCTTTTGTTCAACAGCATTCTCTAAGTCTGCAATCATGCGAGAAAAGTCCTGCTTATCATTAAACAATGAAGCTCTCAGTAGCAGTAGGTCGGGATTTCCGGGCATCAGACTCAAAGCCTTCTCGATATCCAGGAGCGCCTCTTCATTACGAGCCAACTTCACCAAAATATTTGCTCTATGAGAATAATAATCCGGTTTGGATGGATCTATACTTTGCAATTTCGCATACACCTTTTCTGCGCCTTTCCAATTTTGCTGCTTTTCCAACAATGAGGCTTTTAATTTTAGCGCAGCAGTATCTGCAGGATATTTTAAAAGTTGGGATTCTAAATTTACCAGCGCTTCTGATTCTCTATTGACCTTGGATTGAAGTGTGGCAAGTCTTAACAAAACACCTGCTTCTTCTAATTGCATGGAATGGGCAGCAGAATAGTCTCTAATTGCTTCTGTGATTTTTCCCATTTGGTCATAACAATAACCCCGGTCATAAACCGGACGCGCGGCACCGGGTTGTGACTGAATAATTTCATTTAAATCAAGCAAGGCCTCTTCCCATTTTTGCTGGGCCAGGTATAAAGGATATCGGCCGGATTTAACGGATTTATTCGATGGATCTAACCTTTCAACTTCATTCCAGGCAGCAATAGCTTCTCTTTGATTTCCTACCTCTTGATTGGCCTGGGCTTGCATCATGCGTGCCTCTACATTGTCGGGCTGTAGTTTAACAACTTGTTCAAGGGCAATAAGGGCACCTCCCGGATTTTTAGTAGAAGCTCGAACCTTTGCTAAATGCATCCATTTATCCGGGTCTTGGGGATCTATCATGACCGCAGACTCTAAATCTGCTGCTGTATTTTTGAAATCTTTCCTGGATTCGAAAATACCTGCTCTCAAAACCAACAAATCCTCCTGACCAGGTTTTAAGGCAAGCGAACGATTGATTGCCTGGAGAGCTTCCTCTATCTTACCTGCCTTGTAACCTGAAAAAGACATAAGGCGGGGGTATTCATACAATTTGGGGTAAGCACTCTCCATGGTTGCATAATCCTGAAATGCGACAAGATAATCCGACCGGCCCTCCGCTAGTCTTGCTCTTAATCTGACGGCCTGTGTATCTGTTTTTACTGTTTGAAGGTATTTGGTTAGTGGGGCATAGGCATCTATTTCCTGGTTTATTTTAACTCTGGTGTAAGCCAATAAACGATAACCTTCATTGGGCATGGAATCCGATTCCTCCAATTTTTCAAAGTCCTTTTCAGCATCCTGATACGCCTCCTGCTGATACAAACATCGGGCACGGTTATAACGGGCTTCTGAATCTGTCGGGTTATCTTTTAACACAACATTCAAGTCTGCAGTTGCCTCTGCAAATGAACCCAACTGGATTAAGAGCGGATAGCGTTGCTGAAGAATGGAGATTCGGCCAGGACTGAGCTCCAATGCATTGGAAAAAGCAATCACGGCCTCAGAAATCTGGCCATTTTCCTTAGCAATCTTCCCTTTATACTCCCAGGCCTCCAGGCGGTCAGGCGCCAGGCGACTCCAAGACTCAACGGCAACTGAAGCCTCTTTAAACTGCTTGGACAAATAAGTGGCCTTTGTAAATTTCTCCCATAAAACCTCATCTTCAGTATTGGATTTTAACGCCACTTTTAAATCCTCTACCATTTTTGAATACTCTTGCCGGAGCTCTAACAGATCTATTCTTAATCTAAGCATGTCTGTATGATCGGGCTCTTTAATTATGCCGGCGTTCAAATGTACAAGGGCATCCTCATTCTTGCCACTTGCAATCAGATTTCTGGCCAAATCAAAACGATACAGGGGTTTATCAGGATATTGACTTACTAAGGTACTTAAGGGACCAATTGCCTGATTGAAGTCCTTGAGGTATTCTGCAGATAAGCCGGATAAATGCAAGGCATTTGAATCTGCAGGCTCTGATTTGAGATAGGCCTTAAAAAAATCAAGTGCATCTTTATAATATTTCAGATGAAAGGCTGCTGTTCCCTGATAATATGGTAATTCTGTACCTGCAGAATCCGGGGTTTTAATTTGACTAAAATCCTCCCGTGCAAGGTCAAATTTTCCGGTAGAGGTATATGCAATCCCCCGTTGATATAAACTTCTCCATTCACCCGGTCTTGCATCGAGCACCCGAGACATATCCTCAATCACAGCGGTGAATTCCTGACGCGCCAACAACAACTCTGCCCGGAATGCCAGATATTCTACATTCCCCGGCTCCAGTAAAATGGCCTGAGATAAGGCACTATAAGCATTTTCAGTATTCCCCTGATAAAAATAACATTGGCCTTTCCCAAAATAGGCAGCACTACTCTCAGGCTGAAGTACAATAAGATGAATATAATCCTCTAATGCCTTGGCATATTCTTTCTCAGATTTATAGAGTGATGCCCTTAAAAATAAGGCATCAAAATCATCGGCAAAAACAGACAAGTATTTATTTAAATCCTCTAGTGCGCCCCGGTTATCCTTCAGTTTTTCTCTAGCGAAAGCGCGAAGTTTTAGTACATCTTTTTGTACAAGTGGATATTCAAGTCTCCGGGCAAAACAATTATTGGCCTCCGCATATTTGCCTAATTGATAATTGGTGAGCCCCTTGTAATACCAGGCATCCGGCTGATTCGATTGTTGTACAATTGCTTGATCAAATGCAAAATCTGCCTGATTAAGCCGATTCTGAAAAAACAAGCATAAAGCATATTGCGTCCAAACTTCAGGTTGAAGGGTATCCAGTTGAAGGCTAGCAAAATAATCCTGGCCCGCCTTCTCATAATTCATCTTTGAAAAGAAGAGCTCTCCTTTATACTTCCAAAATTCAGGATTCTTTTCATTCAATACTATAGCGTTATCCAAATCTGCAAAAGCAGATGCGGTATCTTTCATACCGGCATGTGCAATACCACGATAGTAATAGACCAAAGGATCATCAGGTTGCAACCGCATGGCCTGATTGAAGTCAATAACTGCATTCAAAAACTTTTGCTCTGCTAACAAAACGCGTCCTGCATATAAGTTGGCAAAATAATTATCCGGATCTATTTCAATCAGAGACCTTAAAATGTCATCGGCTATTTTAAAATCACCAGCGTAAAATCTACAAATTCCAAGATTCAGTAAGACTTCGACATTGTTGCGGTCAACCGCGTATACCAATTGAAAATCCTGAACAGCCTTTGAATATTGCTTTAAACTCTGATAACATTTTGCCCGGTACGCCCTGGCCTGCAGATTAAAAGAATCCTTTTGTAATATCTCCGTCAAATCCGCAATGGCCTCCTTGAATGACTTCAAATGGTAATTAATGATTCCTCGTTCTAACCGGGCTTCGATATTGTCAGGGTCTGACTGAAGCAAAGAGGTTAATTCTTTAAAGGCACCGGCAAAATCCAAATTTGCGAACATGATTCTGGCAATCCTGACCCTGGTATTCAGATAATCCGGCTTGAGCGCTAATACAGCCTTATAGTCTTCGAGTGCAAGAGCGGTATCGCCAATGCTTTCGTAATCCTGAGCGCGAAGATAATATGCCCTTTCTGATGCTTGATTCAAAGCAATATAACGAGAAAGCAAAAGCATCCGAGACTTAGCATTTTCGTTACCCACCAGTAATTGATGGTAGGCTTCATAAACCTCAAACTTCACTGGATCTGTTGCAATCGCCAGTTCATAGGCTTCAGAGGCCGCCATTACATTCTTGGCTAATTCAAATGCTTTAGCCTTGTAATAATATGGTTCATATCGATCGCCCTTAAGTCGGATTGCCTGATCAAAATCAATAATTGCAGGTTCTTCCTGTTTCAATTGCAAATGGGTTCGGCCTCTGCCCAGCCAGGCATCAAACAATGATGAATCCAGACTGATGGATTTGCTGTAATCCTGAATAGCTTGGTTATGATTTTCCTTTTTGCTGTAAATAAATGCTCTTAAAAGATAGGCAAGGGCATCCCCCGGATTGGACTCGATTGCGGCGTCGGCATCTTTAAGTGCTGCATCTACCCTTCCAGTCAAATTTAAGAGGTAGGCTCTTTCGTAATACGCGTGTTTTATGTTTGCGTCTAATTGCAGGGTTTTATTTAAATCCTGTATTGCACCATCCAAATCACCTGTAAGCTCTTTTACCTTTGCCCGAATATGATAAGTCTGAGCAAAATCGGATTTTATCTGAACTGAATAGTTTAATTGCTCCAGTGCCGAGGTCGTATTGGACATCGCCATATACAATTCAGCCTTTCGGTTATAATACTTATACTCCTGAGGTGATTTTTTTAATAAGGAATTATATTGAACAATGGCCTGAATAATATCGCCGGATTTTTCATAAACCAAGGCAAGTTCTTCGTAAGCGGGTACATAATCCGGTTGTACATTCAATGCCTTATTTAATTCTTCAAGCGCACCTTCAAAATCCTTCAAGGCTGCTTTCCCCCTGGCCATTCCAACAAAAACATCCGGGTTTTGAGGCTCCAATAAGGATGCTGCATAAAAATCAGAGATAGCACCGGGTTGATCTCCTGCCTCAACCTTTAAATATCCACGCTTGAGCAGTGCCTGAATATTTCTGGAATCCAATTGAAGGCTAAGCGTAAGTGCCTGTAGAGCATCATAAGACCTGCCTGTTTTCATCATGGCACATCCTAAATGGTAATAGGCTTCTGAATTATCCTTTAATAAATCTACCGCACGAGATAAGTCCTGATAAGCTTCATTCCAACGGGATTCCAGCAAATACAATTTTCCTCTTTCAAGCCAGGCCTGCCCATTTTCAGAATCCAAACGAATAGCCGAATGATAGTCTCCTATCGCCATTTGGGAATTTGACAATCTGGAATGGATAAGACCCCGATAATAATAACTTCTGGCATGATCCGACTTCAACTGAATGGACTTATTAAAATCCTCTAATGCCTCAGGTAGCCGATTTAACTTTAAGTAAAGTAATCCACGATTAAAGCAAATGGTTTGGCTTTTGGGATCCTTCTTAAGCGCTTCAGAGTAAACCGCCAATGCGTCTGAATTGTTTTGTAATTCCAAATACACATCTGCCAGCAAAACATAGCCCCCCATATCCCCGGGATTTAAAGTAATAGACCGCCGAAAATCCAATGCAGCTCCTGAGGGATCTCCTAAATACACTTTTGCAAGGCCTCTATTTGAAAACGCGTTGGCGTTCTGTGGCTCCAACACAATTACCTGATCAAAGTCCAACACTGCATTCGAGTAGTCCTTTAACCGTGAATGACACAAAGCTCTTTGTAACCAAGCAACAGAATTTGTTGGATTGATTTCAATCACTTTTGAAAAATCCTGAATCGCAGCCTCATATTGCTGAACGGATACTTTCTGAAACCCGGAAGACATCAGAGACGAAACATCCTGACCCAGCGCGAAGTGCGAACAAAAACCTATCAGCCAAAACAGAACAATACCCTTCTTCCCAAGTGTTTTAAAAAACATTCGAGATAGGATAGGCCCAAGTGACAAAACCCCCTTCGAATCGAAGGTTGACATAATATTGGCGTATAATCGCATCTAATTGCAAATATACACAACCCCGCCCAAACCTTTGTGAATTTGAGCCTTTAACGCAGAAGCGAAATGCTTCCATTCCAGGACGCCCCACCGATATCCACCCGATAAAAATACACCCCATCCCGCACCGGATTACCATTCAAATCTAACCCATCCCAGCCTTGTTTCGTATTACGGGTTTCAAAACAGGTAACGCCCCACCGATCATAGATTTTTACCATAAAGGCTTCATCGCCCTTGTATTGAATCAGAAATAGATCATTCAGCCCATCGCCATTGGGGGTAAAAACATTGGGAATAAAAAGGTCCGAGGAAACTACCTGATAAGGGCCCAGGCGTTGACGCACCAGACAACCATCCTCACTTTTTGCCTGAATATCAACATAATATGTCCCGGGCATTTGATAGGTATGAGATAGTGCGGAGGCCTGAGAGGCGCTCCCATCTCCAAGTGACCACCACCAGGACACTTCCCGATTGGCACTTGCCTCTAAGCGAATGGCTTGGGTAAGGGGATAGCTGATTTCTACTGGTGGCGCCGGATCGGAGGTAACCACAATCTCCGGAGTCGGTAAAATTTGAACCGGAATTTGTTTCAACAGGGTATCTGAACAGGCTCCTACCCCCATGACCGTTAATTCAACAAGATAAGTGCCCGGCGCCGTAAAAATATGTTTTGGGTTCACTTCATTACTTAAACCACTTCCGTCTCCAAAATTCCACCGATGGGCGATCGTATTGGAAGATAAACTGCTGAATTGGACCGGCCATGGATTGCAGCCCTCCGGATTACTCAGCGTAAAATCGGATACAGGCCTTGGATGGACCTGAATGTGGACAGAATCGGAATCGGAACAGAACCCTTCAGATGCGGTTAAAATATAGGTAACCGAAGAGTCTGGAGAGGCCAGGGTGGTGGAGGCCCCCTGAGATTGAATTCCATTGGAAGGACTCCACAAAAAGGTAGCATTTCCAACCCCGGCGGAGGAGGAAAGCGTTACAGATTTTCCTGGACAAATAATCTGAGTATCTGCTGCAAGTTGGAGATTTAAAGAAGGGTAAACCGTTATCAAAACCGAATCGGTTGCTTCACAAAAAGTAATACCGGAACCGGAACTCACGGTCAGATAATACACCTGCGTTTGAGGGGGATTGCAAAGGGGATTCAACACATTACCTGGTGTCAGTCCAATTTGCGGACTCCAGGTTAGGGTATGGGGGAAACTTCCTCCGGTATAATTGCCTTGCAGCTGAATGCCATTTCCATCGGCACATAAAAAAGTATCCGGCCCGGCTTGAACCAAAGGAACAGGGTGGACCAATACCTGAACGGAAGCAGGGAGACTCGGACAAGGACCATTCCAGGCTCTCAAAATATAAGTAGTAGTATCTTGAGGTGAAGCAAGTGGCTTCAGGAGGGTACTGTCATTCAATCCCACAGAAGGCGTCCAGGTATACGCCTGAGCAATGCCCTGTTGCACCTGTCCGTTGAGTTGCACACTATCTCCTAAACACAAATTCCTGACATTGCCGGCAGAAATAATTGGAACCGGTCTCACCATGACCAATATGGTATCCGCAATACTCTCACATCCATTAGAGGTCGTTACCAAATAATACGGAGTAGTGTAAGCCGGTGAGGCTTTAGGGTCAATTCGGGCAGGATCACTCATGCCGGCACCGGGTGCCCACGCATAAGTATATAGAGGTCCCGCTCCGGTGACCATTCCATAGAGTTGAGCGGAATCTCCCTCACAAATTGTAGTATCAGGTCCGGCATCTGCAATCGGTCTGGGCACGACAACAACCAAAGCGGAGGACAAGGTATTCAAGGTCGTGGAATCACTTTCACATCCGGTTAATAAGGATTTTACCCGAAGGGTATAGGCAGTAGTTGTACCCGGTTGGGCATAGGTAACAAGACAAGTATCACAAAACAATCCTGTGGAAGGTAGCCAGCGCACCGAATAACTTCCCAATGGATTTTGAATAGATCCCATGAGAAACACGCCGGGCGCATCCTCACAAAACCGTAAATCCGTGCCGGCATCTGCAACCGGCAAAGGATGCACCGTCACCGTCACACTGTCCGTATTGCTTCGGCACCCATTGAAGCCAACGGCATAGAAATAATAGGTGGTAGTGGTATCTGGATTCGCAACCGGATTCGTTATATTCGCATCAGAGAGAGAGCCATCCTGCGGTGTCCAAACATAGGTATAAGGCGTTACGCCTCCGGTGGTCAGAGAACTTAACAGCACGCCACCACTTCCATCACAGGAAAAAGTATCAGGCGGAAGGGTCACAAAAGGGGCGGGCAAAACATCCACATATACTGTATCCATAAAGGTTTCCAGGGGGCATCCCGGGCCCAAACTCCCCTGAACGGTTACCGTAAAACTAGTAGAAGTATTTACCGTTACCTGAGGATTCGCAATGGTAGAATTGGTGAATAAATTTGCTGGTTGCCATTGATAGTTGCAAATCACGCAATTGCTAACCACTGTGAGCGGAAACGGATTGTTATTCCCTGCACACACAATGGTATCGCCACCGGCATACACTTCCAGTCTTCTAACGGTTATGGTGGCATATGCCGTATCTGTCACATTACAACTGGTAGGATCAGTAGCAATCAACCGGACCGTATAAGTGCCTGCATTCACAAAAGTATGTGAGGCATTGGCAGAATATAAGAGTGGACTATTATCCCCGAAATCCCACTCATAATTCAATGCCCCGGAACTACTATTCGAAAAATTGACTGTAAATGGGGCACAACCGGAGGTAGATGGCGCAATAGATAAGGAAGCATTGACCGGATTCACTTGAAAATCAAACTTAAATGCGGCATTATTGCAATTGACCATAGGCGTCACACTGTTGTTCGTATTGGACCAGGCGCCGGGTGTCGTTGGAAAATCAGAATTCCCGCCACAGCCACCACATACGGACTGATACACGATTCCATCTTTATCAAAACGGGAGGTTCCCCCATCTACATGCTCCTGAGAAATCCCCCCGCCAATGATGGAAGCATAAAATAAGCCCGACATTCCTGGGTCCAGTACAATGAGATAAAAATCATTCCCATCGGTGGTATTTTGAAAAGCATTGGGAGTAACGGGCAGTCCTATGGTAGAACTATTTGCGAGAAAACCTCCCCAACCGCTGAAATACACATACCCACATTTATCTACCAGAAAAGCACTGGGAGATAAATCCGGAGCCCCCGAACCGGTACCAAATACCGTAGATAATTGAATGGTGCTTAGATTAGGATCCAGTTCTGCGATGAATTGCCCGCTGTTGGCATTGGTATAGACCGTCCCAACCACCGGGAAAGTCCCACCTGAAGATTGACCGCTGATGTACACATCCCCTGCCAAACTCAATTGCACAAAATAGGCCTGATCATAATTAGGCGTTCCAATGTAGGTGGCATTCAGTAGGGTATTTCCCGTCGCAGAAAACTGCACCACAAACCCATCAGCCTGACCGCCCAAAAAACCTCCGGCTAAAGCACCGGGCGTAACCGGGAAATTTAAACTGCTTGTACCCCCGGAAACATATAGCGTATTGGTAGGCGTCAAGCCTAAAGAGTAGGCCGCATCTTCCCCGCTTCCCCCCAGATAAGAGGACCAGGTCAGGCTACTCAAATTTGCATCCAACTTGAACACACACCCATCTTGTGCCCCCCCATTGAATACGGTTTGAAAGGCGCCTGCCGTTGTCGGGAAATCCGGAGACCGGGTACAAGAGGCTACATATATTTCATTTACAATGTCCGTATTAACATCCCCCCGAAATTCATCTGCATATTGAAAATGCAAAGGAAATCCCGGATTAAGACTGAATAATACCGGTGCGTTTATGCCATCATCTGCGGTACCGCCCACATAAGTAGAAGCAAGAAGGGCTGTACCGGCCGGGTTAAATTTAGAAACGAAAATATCGAAGCCTCCATTGTGCGTCAGATCATAGGCCCCAACCGTAACCGGAAAATCCCCAGCCTCTGTGGTGCCCATCACCACTAACTCATCATTCCCATTTACATACATGGAATGAGGCTGATCCCCGCCAAATCCACCAAGATAGGTGGCATAAATCAACCCCGTTCCACCGGGATTGTATTTCAAAATAGCGACATCATACGCTGTCGCACCGGCACCTCCTGCAAATGCGGTCTGATAAGCTCCGACAGTCACCGGAAACCCAAGAGCATATACATTTCCCCCGGAATATAAATTGCCGGCGGTATCATAAGTCGCCGTGAATCCAAAATTATCTGCAAGGGAACCGGAAAAAGTTGAGAACACCAACACCGGATCTATAATTAAATCCAGTGTGGCATCATAGCCCTCCGGAAACTCAAATCCTACCACATTCCCATTCAGATGAAACCTGCAGGCAACCGGAACTTTTTCGCCATTTCGAATTTGCCAGGCTTCCGGTGCTAACTCTGTCAACTCATTGACCGAGGTGAAGATTTTTAAATTCCCCGCCGGGTCTAATTCTACCGAAGAAGCGCCTTCTATTCCAAGACCAATGACCTGAGGATTAAACCCTGCCTCAACGATAAAATCATATTTTAATTTACCATTTCGGGTACCTAATATCACATCTGTGCCGGCATATAGATTATGGCCGGTAACTTCATGCCAGGCAGGAACCCCACCGGCCCACTTTTGGGGATCTTTACCCAAAAAATAATTTCGATACGCCTCATCCTTGTCTTTCCCCTCCCATCTTACATTGGGAGATGCGTTGATAAACTTTACAGAAAATGCGTGACAATCCAACAAAGGAGAGACAAAAGGCATCCCTTCATACCGAGGGGGATGATTGTAATAATATTGAAAAATATCTGCCTTTTGCTGAGCATGTCCGAAAGCATAGGTAAATCTGTCTTGCTCCAGAAATAATGCGCCACCAGGAATGTCTGCCCGGAATCGAACGCGTTCATGCCATTGGTTTCGATTTTCCACGAAGACAGCACCGCCCTCAACGCCATGTGCGAAAAGCCGACCCAACAGGATTAGGAGAAATAAAAACCTAAGGCTTATCCTCATATTAAAAACAAGTGAAACATAACGCATAATAATCGTAGTCAAAATAACGATTTATTTATGGATTTGATCAACTAGTGCCACTCAATCGCAATGTTTTCAGCCTGAATGGACAGAATCACGGTTTTACCCCCCTATGCCTATTTAAGAAAATGAAAAATTGGCAACTGAATGCCACATAAAACACTCCCATTTCTCCTATATTTGACACATGATACTCTATAGCGTAACCATCTCTCTTGACAAAGCAATTTTTGAGGACTGGCTCAACTGGATGCAGTCTGTTCACATTCCGGCCGTCATGAATACCGGCTATTTCACCGCCTATCAC
>CANHCC010000027.1 GCA_947459115.1 Bacteroidota bacterium
CACCAAGCAGATGCTTGCACCAAGCAGATGCTTGCACCAAGCAGAGGCTTGCACCAAGCGGGGGCTTGCACCAAGCGGGGGCTTGCACCAAGCGGAGGCTTGCACCAAGCGGATGCTTGCACCAAGCGGGGGCTTGCACCAAGCAGATGCTTGCACCAACTCAACGATACAACTTCCTCGAAAATAAATTATACTTCAAGATGCAGTAAATTGCTCTGAACCCATCTTTGGCACCTATTTTCTTGCCCTCATCATAGGTTCTGCCATAATACGATATCCCCACCTCATAGATTCGAATGTTTTTTACTCTCGCAATTTTGGCAGTAACCTCCGGCTCAAAACCAAATCTCTTTTCCTGAAGGTAGAGCTTTTGTATCATCTCAGTCCGGAATAATTTATAACAGGTCTCCATGTCGGTCAGATTCAGGTCTGTGAACATGTTGGACAGAAAGGTTAGAAATTTATTCCCAATGGTATGCCAGAAGAATAAAATCCGATGGGGATTGCCCCCCATAAACCTGGATCCATACACCACATCGGCAAAGCCTTCTAAAATAGGCTTGAGCAGGTCGTTGTATTCCCTTGGGTCATACTCCAAATCCGCATCCTGAATAATCAGATACTCCCCCCGGGCTTCCAAAATGCCGGTATGTAAGGCGGCCCCTTTGCCCTTATTCACCTCATGACTAATCAGTCGAATGGGCATTTCCGGATGTTCCCGACAGTACTTTTCGACGGATTCCACCGTATTGTCCCGTGAGCAATCGTTCACAATGATGATTTCTTTGTCTAATTCCCCGGCAAGTTCAACCGCTTCTATTTTATTGAGAATCAGGTGAATAGTTTTTCCTTCATTGTATGCAGGAATAATTATGGACAGTTTTTTCCGGTTCATAGCAGTTGATACATGGCAAAGTTATGCGAAATTTTTCTGCTTTCTTTTTCTTGTGGTCAGGAATTCTAAATTTTACAAAGATTTTCCTGGAAACCCCTTATGTCCACACCTGAAGAATTTAATGCCTATCGCTCCCGAATGAATGACCGAATATTAGAGGGCGATAGTCTCCTGACCAAACGCTTTTTTAATTTGGACCATCAAGCATATCAGCCCGGTGCCCTGAATGAAAAAACGAAGGAATTGATAGGCTTGTCATCCTCCATGGTCTTGCGTTGCGACGATTGTGTAAAGTACCATATCGGCCAGGCTGTGGCCGTGGGGGCTTCCGATCAGGAAATTATCGAAACGCTCGAAATCGCTCTGATTATTGGTGGCTCCATAATTATTCCTCACCTCAGACGGGCTTATGAATATTTAGATGCGGTAAGAGGAAAGGCATCAAACTTGCATCAAGGCCCTCAATAAATTCTTATGAAGAAGTTCCTGATTTTACTCTTGTCCGCTTTCCTCCTGGCCTGTTCGGGTTCTTCCTATTTTGCCAGAAAAGGTATGAAGGCACAAAAAGCCGGTAAAATAGGGGAGGCCAGTTATTTTTTCATCCAGTCTTTGAGACGGAACAGCAATAATGCCAAAGCCGCCTATGGGCTTCAAACCGCCGGACAGGAGCATTTAAATAAATTGTTGGATGTCTATTTCCAATTTCACAATGACGAAAAACTCCGGGAGGCCGTGTATGCCTTTCGGGACGCTGACAATTTTTATGATGATGTTTCCAATGTGAAGGTTACCTTGCGTTTCCCTGAATATTACCGGGAATATTATGAGGAGGACAAAGCAGCCTTTCTGGAATCCACTTACAACCAGGCTCAGGACCATTTTCGGCGACAGAATTTTAAAGACGCCGAAAAGTTATTTTCGGAAATCAAACGCTGGGACCCGAATTACAAGGATGCCGGCCAAATGCGCAATAAAGCGGAAATTATCCCCTTGTATGACGAAGCTTTGAAAGATTATGACAATGGGTTTTATAAAACCGCTTATGGGAAATTCAGTCGAATAGTGGAATTAGATGGCGGATATGAACAAGCCGCCTCTTATCAGCAGGAGTCATTGAGAAGAGGCATGTTTACAGTAGCGTTCACGCCTTTTCAAGATCTCGCACGCAATCCAAGCATGACAAATATTATTGGCGCCAAGGTGTTGTCAGATTTGTCGAAGGTTAATAATCCTTTCTTTCAGATAGTGGACAGGTCTAATATAGAGCGTGTGTTGCAGGAGCAAAAGCTTGCTTTGTCTAACGCCTCTGATTTAGTGAAGGTTGGAGAGATTCTTGGCGCTAAAGCTCTTCTTACTGCCAAAGTATTGGAATATGGGTTTCAGGGTGGTCAGATAATCTCTCAGCGTCGCACCGGTTATGAGGCTTTTTCTGATTCGGTTTATAATGCTTCCCTTGGTAGAAAAGAGTTGGTGACGAAATATAAAAAAGTTTATTATTCGGAGTTTTCCGGACAGTCTCTTCTCAAATGTAAAGTACAGTATCAATTGGTCTCCACAGAAAACGGACGCATATTGGCTGCGGATTTGGTAGATGAACAGGTAAGAGATGAGATACGCTATATTTCCTATCCTGGAAATATTCGTGCATTAGTTCCCGGTTCTTGGTCTAATTTTAACATCAACGAGCAGGGTGATCGGGTATTGGATACCCCTGCTCAACGAAATGAATTACGGAAGTTATACGACGCCAGAAAAAATCTGAAGCAGGAGAACGATTTACGGAGTGAAGCCGTCAATGCTGTATCTTCCCGCATTTCCAGAGGGATTCTGGATTACGAAGCCACACTCAAATGAAATCATACCTCTATTTAATCGCCATCTTGTTTCTAGGCATCTCCTGTACTGCGTCCAGGAAAACCAAACAAGAAGAAAAAACGGATTTAAGACCAGACTGGGTTAAGCAAAGGCCAGTGGTGTCAGGCGAATATATTGGTATCGGCATGAGTGTAAAGTCATATGGGGCTGACTTCCGGGAATCCGCCCGGAAAAATGCCTTGGCAGATATGTCTTCTCAGATCGAAGTCAATATTTCGGTCAATTCCCTCTTGCATACCATCAGCACGGATACGCGCTATCAGCAGGAATTCCGAAGCCTGACCAAAACCACTACTCAGTTGCAATTAGAGGGGTATGAAATTGCGGGCACCTGGGAAAGCCCCACAGAATATTGGATGTACTACCGCATGCCGGTTTCCGCCTATCAGGAGAGCCGTCGCAACCGCATACAGGCGGCCCGTGCTCAAAGCCTGGATTTATTGCGAAAGGGGGATGAGTTAAAAAGAACCGGGGCAGTACCGGCAGCCATGGGCTATTACACCCGTGCTCTCGATCAACTCAAGCCATTTCTAAATGAGTCGCTTCAGGCAGACTATGATGGCAAACAAATCTTCCTGGCCAATGAAATTCTAAAGTCCATCAACGAAAGCATTCGGAATTTATCATTTAAGGTGGACCCTGGTAAGATACAAGTGGTTACCTCTAAGGGCATTAATGTGCCCATTCGGATCGAGGTAAGATTCAATGAAGGAGGCTTTCCGGTTGTGCCGGGTTTGCCCATCAAAGCAGACTTTACCAAAGGGGATGGGGTATTGTCCGGTACTCTGGTGACCAATCCTTCCGGCATTTGCGAACTTCGTCTGACCGGATTAGCCACTGCCGAGCCTGCTCAGGAAATTGTCATCAAACCGGATATTGAAAAGATGATGGTGAAAGAGCCGTCCTCCAAAATCTGGTTTAACATGGCCGACACCCGACAGGCGCCCATCGTGCCGTTGCCATTACAGGTTATGACGCCATTGGTTTTTGTAGATACCAAAGAAAGCAACCTGGATCAGACCTTACCCTCTCCGAGAATGGCGCCTTTTATTCAGCAGGAATTAAGTCGTTCCGGTATTCGATTTACGGAGGACCTATCCGCTGCAGATTTCATTTTAACCATACAATCTTCCACCAAAGCTTTGGGTGAATTTAACGGCATGTTCTCTGCCGGATTAAATGCTGAAATTCGTCTGAGTGATGTCCGCACCCGTCAGGCTATGACCACCCAGGTATTAGCCGATATTCGTGGCGTTCAATTAAATTATATCCGTGCCGGGGAGGATGCCTATTTCAAGGCCGAAAGCGAATTGCGTCGCCGCGTAGTGCCAGCATTGAATAAGGTGTTGTTGGGGCGGTAATGATGGTTGTTTGGTAATGATGGTTATGCGGTAATGATGGTCATGCGGTAATGATGGTCATGCGGTAATGATGGTCATGTGGTAACGCCGGTCATGCGGTAGAGGCAGGGCATGCCCTGCCTCTACCATTTGACCGGCATAACCGTTGTCATCGGCATAACCGTCGTTGCCGTTGTTACCTGCATAACCGCATCCCCATTATCCATCAATTTTCCCATTCCACGCTTTCTGCCAAATGCAGCAGGTCTTCTTTCATGTATTGTATGACCGGGGCCAGGGAATCGTTTTTGACGGCGGTGAAGAAATAGAAGGATACTTCTAATACATGTCGGTTGGCGGTATCGGTCAGGAATAATTGGGCTGAAGTGGGGACATTGCCATATACTTCAAACAGGGTACCTCGGAGTCTTGGCGTTTCTAATTGAGACTCCCGGATCTGAGTGGCTTTGACGGTATGTTTATAAATTAATTTACGATATTCTTCAAACTCCTTGCTCCGTTGTTCCCGGCTGCCTTTTAATGGGCGATAGGTAAAGTGCCAGTTGCAGTCAAAGGGTTTGAAATAAATATCCATCCAGCAGGGGTCCGGGTCATTGTAAGATATGCTACCCAATTTGGGATATTCAAAGGTGTAGGGGCATCCGGATTTGGCGTAAGTGCTGTAAATTCTTTGAGGAAATTCAATCCGATGAAAGCCTTTTTGTTTGGGGACGGGGTCTTCTGCGCAACCGGATAAGAGCATCATGGCCAAGAATAACAGACCGGACCAGTGCATAGAGGAAGGCATGAAGCAGTATTTCAGAACCGGCCAGGTTCTGGAAATTTTTAGTTTAGGCATCGTCTTTTTCCGGGTGAATAAACATACGGACTCGTTTAATTCTGGAGGGAGAAACACTTTCCACCATGAATTCCACCGGGCCTATTTCAATCTTTCTGCCCGCCACAGGAAAGGCACCGGTGATTTCCAGAATGAGGCCCGCGAGGCTGTCACTTTCGCCTTTGAGATCATCAAATATTTCTTCCGGCAAATCTGCTGCCCGAATCAGGTCATTCAATAAAATCCGGCCTTCAAAAACATATTCCTGGTCAGAGATTTTATTCCAGTCCGGGGCTTCGGTATCAAACTCATCATTGATCTCGCCGAAGATTTCTTCCAGGACATCTTCCAGGGTGATAATGCCGGAAGTCCCTCCGTATTCATCTACCACGATGGCGATGTGCAGTCGTCTGGATTTGAATTCTTCCAGTAAATCGTTGAGCTTTTTGCCTTCGGGTACAAAGAAGGCCGGACGAATCAAATGCTGCCAGGAGGGGTTACCGCTTTCGTTTAACAGGCTGAGTAAATCTTTGACATATAAAATGCCTTTAATAGAATCAAGACTGCCTTCAAACACCGGCAAGCGGGAGTACCCAAATTCCTGAATTGCTATTACCAGATCCGGAAAAGTTGTTTGGATATCTATAGCTTTGACATCCACACGGGCACGGAAAATATTGCGGACGGTGATGGAAGAAAAATTGACCAGTCCTTTAAGAATGTCTTTTTCTTCTTCCGGAGATTCTGAACCGGAGGTCAGGTCAATCGCATGTCTTAAATCCCGCCGGCTGAGGGCTTCGGTTTCCTGCACCGGAGTATTGCTAATGAAGCGTGTGGATCGGGTAAGCAGGGTGGTGAAGGGATATAAGATTCTATAAAGTGTGGTGATAAAACCGGAGAGGGCTCTGGCGGTTTGAATTTGTCTTCGGGAGGCAAATACCTTAGGGGTAATTTCTCCAAAGAGTAAAATCAGGAAGGTTATTAACCCTATTTCAATGAAAAATTTCAAGGTATCCGTCCACCCATACACTTGTTGAAGTTCTGCCAGAATGATGGAGGAGAGAATGACGGCTGCAACATTAAAAAAGTTATTGGCAATTAGAATAGCGGCCAAAAGCTTTGCAGGATCTCGTAATAGGCGGTGAATTTTAAGGTCTTCCGGTAGGCGTGAGGTAGCAATTTCTTCTCTTTCTGCATGGGTTAGGGAAAAAAACGCCACTTCGGTAGCTGACATTAGGGCAGAAAATGCCAAAGTCAGCAAAATGCCAATGATATAAGGTGTAAATCCTGAAAGTACATTCAGGATAATCCAGTTCAGCGGGTAAAGATCAATACTCGGGCCAGGGTCCAAGGTGAAAGATTAGTGTTCCAGTGGAAGAAGGTCTGCCGTTTCAGATAACTCTGATAAATTTGAGTTGTCTTCACGACAAACGCTTTCAATTCCGTTTGCAAATATAGGGTCTTCTTGGTCAGAATGCACACCATTTTCGCGTGAATGTTGCATCATAACCATATGGTCGACCTCTACCTCGGTTTTGTAGTTCTTTTTTCCATCCTGTCCTTCCCAAGTTCTGGTGGTTAATTTTCCTTCCAGGTATACGGTTGAGCCTTTCCGAAGATGCCGGAAGGCTGTTTCAGCGAGGCCCCGCCACATTACAATATTATGCCATTCTGTTTTGTCTGTTGTTTTCCCGTTTTTGTCTTTGTAACTCTCTGTTGTGGCTAAGGGAAAATTGACGACGGTCACCCCACTGTCCAGCACACGCTTGTTGGGGTCTTTGCCCAAATTGCCTACCAGGATGACTTTGTTGATACCATGTTTTGCCATAGAAACTATTTATTTGTTTTTTGAAATGTTAAATAAATAAATAGTTCTGAAACCTCAAATTATTTGTTTCGCACTAATTGTAGGACTTTGTGCATGGCTTTTGGAAGTGATAGATTATCAATATCTTCTAAAGAAACAGTCAAAGTTTTTGGTGGAAAAATATTTTTTGGAGGACAGGTATACATTACTTTCAAATGGAGGGTAAAGTGTGTAAATACATGGATTACTTTTCCTAATTCTACCCATTCCGGGAGCGATAAAAAATCCGGGACGGTATCAGAGGGTTCATACCAGGGGAATTCGAACAGGCCTCCCCATAAGCCGGAAGCATCCCTTTGTTGCATCCAGAATTTACCGCGGTGTTCTATTACATAACACAAGGCTGTTCGTTCAGGCTTGGGGGTTTTGGGTTTTCGTACGGGAAACTTGGTCTGGCTTTGGGTTTTGAAGGCTTTACATGCCGACCTAAGGGGGCACGCGTCGCAATCTGGCTGGCCCGGTCGGCAGATCATGGCACCCAAATCCATCATGGATTGGTTGAAATCTCCGGCTTTCTCTTCCCCCATAAACTGGTCGGCTATTTGTTGATAGTGTTTTCGTGCGGCAGGAAGGTCAATACAGAAAGGGTCGGTAAAAAAGCGGCTCAATACCCGGAATACATTCCCATCCACAACGGCAGTCTGCTCTCCGAAAGCCAAAGATGAAATGGCTCTGGCTGTATAGGGTCCTATGCCCTTTAGTTTCATTAAGGCCTCCGCCGTTTTGGGAAACTGTCCCTTATAGTCCCGAACCAAAGTTTGAGCCGTTGAATGGAGATTTCTGGCTCTTGAATAATAGCCTAAGCCCTCCCAATATTTGAGCACCTCATCCAGATGGGCTTCTGCCAACGACGAAAGCGTGGGAAAACGCTTCATGAATTTTTCAAAATATGGAAGGCCTTGTTTTACCTGGGTTTGTTGTAAAATAATCTCTGAAATCCAGATTTGATAGGGGTCATGGGACATTCTCCAGGGAAGAGACCTACCTTCTTGCTGATACCAGTGGAGGAGTTTTCGGGTCACGTGTTTCACGGTGCAAAGGTAGGAGGAGAATGTCAGTCGGGTTGGATTTTATCTCCTGTACCATTTTATATACAACTTGATTTTTTTGCCGTGTGGAAGTAGGGTTTTTGCTGCCTGAATGGGGTGAAATTTGCGGAAGTGAAAAATTCCCACCGAATTGGGTTCTGTCCTCCCACTTTCTCCCCTTTGGGCGATTTTTTCTGGAAAAATGACGCCTGAGGGTCAAAAATCAAATTGCTAATTCAAATACTAAAATATTTATCAAAATGTGATTTAAAGCTTAAAAACAGATATTTTTGAAAAGTTATCCTCATTATTTATCCACATGTGGTAAAAAGTGTCGGAAAAATGTTGGTGAGTGGTAAAAATTACGATTACTTTTATTCCGGAATTAAAAATCAGAAACCGGAATGGAGATTACACTCTCGGGTGAATTTGATAGTACAGTGGACACCAAAGGCCGCTTCCTCATGCCGGCGTTGCTGAAAAAGCAACTGCCGCAAAATGAGTTGGAACAGCTGTGGTTGAACCGCTCTATCGATAATACCCGCTGCTTAGTGCTCTATCCCGGCACGGTTTGGTTCAGAGAGTTGAAGCGGATTTATTCCAAAAATCGCTACAACCCGAAAGTGGAAACTTTCGGTCGTCTGTTCCAGGCCGGCGCAGCCCCGGTTTCTTTTGATTCCAGTTCACGGGTATTGATTCCAAAGAAATTGTTGGATATGGCCGGCATTCAGAAAGACATCGTACTCAAAGCCGCTTTTGACCGGGTGGAGATTTGGTCCAAAGAAGCTTATGAAGATTACTTAAGTAATACCCCATTCAGTCTTGAGCAGTTGGCCGCCGAGGTCATGGGAGGAGATGAAGACTGAGGAAGGGCAGTATCATGAAGCAGTTCTTTTACATACCAGCCTGTCGTGGATGAATATCAGGCCGGATGGAGTGATAGTAGATTTGACATTTGGGGGTGGGGGGCATAGTAGGGAAATTCTGAATCGCCTCGGGGAAAAGGGAAGATTGATCAGTTTTGACCAGGACCCGGATGCAGTCAGAAATGTAAGAGAGGATAACCGATTTACGCTGGTTCCCTTTCGGTTTGATCAACTTGACCTTCAGCTTTCGAGGCTCGGCATTACCGCAGTGGATGCAATTCTCGGGGATTTGGGGATTTCCTCTCATCAGATAGATACCCCGGATAGAGGATTCTCTTATCGCTTTGATGCCCCCCTTGACATGAGAATGAACCCGGAAGAGGGCGAAACTGCTGCCGAGGTGTTGAATTCCAGAAGTCATGGGGAGTTGGCCAAAATTTTTCGGGTATATGGAGACCTGGATTCTGCCGGTAAAATGGCTTCCCGTATCCTGGAATTCAGAAGATCCCGTCCTGTTCTGACCACCATTGATTTGAAAGAAGCTTTAGGGAATTTGATTCCGAAAGACAAACCTGCTGCCTTTCTGTCTCGGGTGTATCAGGCACTCCGGATAGAGGTGAATGAAGAAATGACGGTACTGGAAAGTATGTTGTCTCAAACCCTGAAGTGCCTAAGGCCCGGTGGTCGACTCGTCATCATCAGCTATCATTCTTTGGAAGACCGGATGGTGAAGCGCTTTATGCGGAGCGGGAATTTCGAAGGTGAGCCTATGAAGGATGCTTTTGGAAATTCCTTAACTCCCTGGAAAGTTCTGACACGCCAGGCCATTCAACCCGACGCAGAAGAAATGGAAAGAAATCCCAGAGCCAGAAGCGCCAGGTTGAGAGTAGCAGAAAAATTATCGTAAACCATTTTATAAAAATCACACATTACCAACCACTAATAAAAAATTGAGTTCACCGAAAGTCATATCTCCAAAGCGATACCGTGATGTTTACCGGAACGAGCCTTCTGTAAAGAAGGATGTTCAGGGCAGCATAGCGGAGGAGAAGATTGTGGCGCCTCGTATGCCCAAGCGTAGCTTTTGGACGGTGATAGAGAGAAAACATCTACCATTCATATTTTTTGTTTTTGGAATCGCACTGGCCTATATCGCCAACGGTCATTATGCAGAAAGGCAAATTAGACGAAGGAATGCCTTGTTAGATTCAATTAAAGAGCAAAAGACTTTTTATCATCTTGCAGATGCAGGATTGAGTATGGCTCGCAAGCAATCGCGTATTTCAGAGGATGTAGATTCTCTGGGGTTAAAAAAATTGATTCGCCCACCCTTTAAACTTTCTAAAGTAAAGCCATGAACAGGGTGTCGGATTCCATATTGATCAGGTTGTATTTGCTGTTCTTCGGCTTTGTCTTATTTTCCCTGGCAATACTGGGACAGGTCATACGGATTCAACATGTGCAGGGGAATTTCTGGAGAGAAAAGGCGAAAAATAAAATTATTAAAGCATCTGTAAAAGCGGACCGGGGCAATATTCTATCCGACCAGGGTTCTATACTTGCAACAAGTCTGATTTACTACAAAGTAGGAATAGATGCCAAAGTCTTTAAAAAAGACAGTTTTATCAACTTTAATGATAGCCTCGAAGTGCTGGCGCAGAATCTGGCTCAGCATTTTGGAGACGAAGAGAAAGATGCTAAATATTTCCGGGAAAAGATTTTATCCGGGATAAATTCACCCAAATTACCTAAGGTCAAGTATCTCTATGTTCCCCTGATTACTGAGTGGATTGATTCTGAGCAATTGAAAATGGTTACATCCTGGCCCATATTTAACAGGGGCAGTCGGTTATCCGGTTTTGCTTTGGACAAACTTCAAAAGCGGTTTTATCCCTATCAACAGTTGGGGCGCATGACTCTGGGGATTGTTAATGATTCCTTCAAGGCTACTAAAGGGCTTGAGTATGCTTTTGATAAAGAGTTGAGAGGGATGGATGGCATCGTATTAGCTCGGCGGCTTGCCGGCAAAACCCTTATGCCATTGGAGCAATTTGGTCAGAAGCTGACAGTGGACGGATATGACCTACAGACGACCTTGAACATTAATATGATGGATATTGTGCGGGATGCTTTGAAGGCGGGTGTAGAGAAGAATGAAGCCAAGTATGGAGTAGCGATTTTAATGGAAACCAAAACCGGTCATATAAAGGCGATTGCCAATTATCCGGAAGAGTTTAATTATGCAGTAGCACAGACTTATGAACCAGGGTCAACCTTTAAAATTGCTTCTGCGATTGCTTTGCTTGAAGATAAGAGAGTGAGTCCTCAGGATACGATAGATACAGGAGATGGTAGCATTAAATATTTTGATAAAGTTATTACCGACCATCACCGTTTGGGGAAAGTGACATTTGAAACGGCTATGGCTCAATCGAGCAATGTGGCTATTTCAAAACTTGTACAGGATAACTACAAAGACAATCCGAATGCCTTCATTCAGCACTTGGAGCGCATGCATATGCTGGAGCCTACAGGTATTTCATTAAAAGGAGAACCCAATCCTTCAATCGTCAGACCCGGCGTTAAAGAATGGAGTGGTACATCTTTGCCTTCTTTGTCTTATGGGTATGGCATACAGATGAGTCCGCTACAAATGTTGTCATTTTATAATGCGATTGCCAATGATGGACGCATTGTTAAGCCGATGCTGGTCCAGGCGATACGGGATAAGAGTCAGACGATTCGGACATTTGAGACAGAGGTTCGTGAAGATAAAATTGCTTCTGATGAAACGCTGAAGAAGGTCCGAGCCATGCTTGAAGCTGTAGTAGAGAGAGGAACAGCCAAGGATATTCGCAGTAGAGATTTTGAAATAGCAGGAAAGACCGGAACGGTTCGGAAGTTCTACAATGGAAAATATCAGGAAGAGTATAGAGCTTCTTTTATCGGATATTTCCCGGCTAAGAATCCCAAGTACACCTGTCTTATTATGATAGATGATCCGTCGGTTGGAGAACAGTATTATGGCTCTCAAGTTGCTGCCCCTGTATTCCGTGAAATTGCTTCGAATATTTTTGCCACGGACCTGGATTTAAATCAGGAAGCATTTCCCGTTGCAGGTCCTTCTTCCCTTAAATATCCTGTGGCCCGTTTGGCATCTGCCGAAAATATTCTTCCGATATATAATACTTTAAATATACCGGCACCCATACAGCCTGAGGGGGAATGGCTCAAAGGCAGTCGGGATGGGAATGTGGTCAAATTGGCCGCCTGGAATCCGAAAAAGGAATATGTTCCTGATGTCAGTCGTATGAGTGCAAGAGATGCGGTTGCCTTGCTGGAAAGCCTGGGCCTGAAAGTAAAACTCTTCGGACATGGTCGGGTTAGAAAGCAATCTCTACATCCCGGAACGCTGATTCAGCGGAAGAATCCTCAAACTATTATCCTCGAATTGAATTGATGGAATCTTTGCAGGACATATTATACAAGGCGCCTATTGTGGAGGTTAGAGGAAATACATCTCTTTCTATTCGGGAAGTTCAGTTTGATTCTCGTGCAGTTGTAAAAGGGGATGTATTTGTGGCGATAAAAGGTACACAGACCGATGGGCATGCCTATATTAATAAAGCCATCCAATCCGGGGCAATTGCTATTGTATGTGAAGAAATGCCGGAGTCAACTTCAGAGGAAATTACCTGGATTAAGGTAAAAGACGGTGCACAGGCTTTGGCTATTATGTGTAGTAATTTTTATCACCAACCTGCCGGTAAAATGCAGGTGGTTGGAGTAACCGGTACAAATGGAAAAACTACTACTGCTACATTATTGTATGAATTGGCGAAGGACCTGGGTTATCCTGTAGGTCTAATTTCCACGATACGAGTTTGTATCAATGATACGGAAATACCTGCGACCCATACTACCCCGGATGCTAAATCCCTTCATGCCTTATTTTATCAGATGGTAGAAGCAGGTTGTCGCTTCTGCTTCATGGAGGTTAGTTCCCATGCTTTGGTTCAATACAGGGTTTTCGGCGTGCCCTTCGCCGGTGCTATTTTTACCAATATCACCCGAGATCATTTGGATTACCATGGGACTTTTCAGGAATACCTGAAGGCCAAGCAGATTTTATTCAATCAATTGTCGGACACCTCCTTCGCCATCACCAATGTGGATGACAAGAATGGCCGCATCATGGTTCAAAACACCCGTGCACGGGTATTGACCTATAGTATCACTAAAGCAGCTCAATACTCCGGAAAAATATTAGACAACAGCGCTGAAGGTCTGCTCCTGACCATTGAAGGTCATGAAGTATGGAGCCGCCTGAGAGGCACTTTCAATGCCAGTAATCTGCTGGCAGTCTATGCAGCGGCTATGGAGCTCGACCTTTCCAGGGAGGAAACTCTGGTGAGTCTGAGCGGCCTCACCGGCGTGGATGGTCGTTTTCAAACCTTCCGTTTTCCCGGAGAAATTACCGCCGTTGTGGACTATGCCCATACCCCTGATGCTTTACAGAATATTCTGGATAATGTCCAGCAAATGAATACGCAGAATGGTCGGGTTATTGTAGTGGTCGGTTGTGGTGGAAACAGAGACGCGGGAAAAAGACCTGAAATGGCAAGAATTGCTGCTGAGGCGGGAAATCAGGTTATCCTGACTTCTGATAACCCCAGAGATGAGGACCCTGAAGAAATCCTTCGTCAAATGGAGGTGGGTATTCCGATTTCACTGAAGAAAAGGGTATTGAAAATCACGAATCGGGAAGAGGCCATTCGAACCGCCTGCACCCTTGCTCAAAAAAATGATCTTATTCTGGTGGCCGGAAAAGGTCATGAAACCTACCAGGAAATCGGAGGGATTAAATATCCCTTTGATGACAGAGTTATTTTAAAACAATATTTCGGACAAAGCTGAATCTATGTTATATCACCTTCTGGAATATCTTAATGGTCAGTATGACATCCCCGGTTTTGGGGTATTTCAGTTCATTACTTTCCGAGCTGTGATGGCGATAATCTTCTCTTTAATTATCTCTCTCCTGATTGGAAAGAAAATTATTGAGATGTTGCGGTCTCGTTTGATTGGCGAAAGCATTCGGGAGGTGGGTCCAGAGTCTCATAAGTCCAAGAAAGGTACACCTACCATGGGGGGCGTAATTATCATTGCGGCGATTGTGATTCCAACCTTATTATGGGGAGATCTGACCAACGCCTATGTTGTCCTGATTCTTATTTCGACGGTCTGGATGGGCGCAATTGGTTTTTTGGACGATTATATTAAAGTATTTAAAAAAGATAAGGCAGGTTTAAAAGGGAAATTTAAAATTATCGGGCAGGTAGGCCTGGGGTTGATTGTGGGGCTTACCATGTTATTTCATCCCCACTTTAGAGGGAGCAGAGGGAACTGCAACAGTAAAGGGATTATAAAGGTCAATAGTGCATTGGAGAAAGCCGGCTTTAAGTCAGGAGATAAATTATTACGAATGGGAGAGTTGCCTTTTGAGATTCCGAAAAAGAAGATTCCGGTGTCCCGCACTTATGTAGTGGAGAGGGTTCTGGATGGGGTTCCTCAACAAGTCATGTTGAGTATGTCAGAGGCCTCTATGCGGGAGGTGGCAATTCAATTGTTTGGCTCTCGAGATAAGACATTTGTTACCAAGACGAATATTCCTTTTGTTAAAAACCAGGTGGTTAATTATGCCAATATTGCCTTTTGGGAAAATAAGCAAGATGGATGGGGTGGTAAAATTATTTATCTTCTTATTGTTATCTTCATTGTAACCGCGGTATCCAATGGGGCTAATATTACCGATGGTCTGGATGGGCTTGCTGCGGGTACCACCGCCATTATTGCAGTGACCCTTGCCATCTTCTCTTATGTTAGTGGACGGGTAGATTTTTCAGCTTATCTCAATGTAAGTTATATTCCCATGAGTGGGGAGCTTGTAATATTTTGTGCGGCTATGATAGGCGCCTGCGTGGGTTTTCTTTGGTACAATACACATCCGGCTCAGGTTTTTATGGGCGATACCGGAAGTCTTGCATTAGGTGCTGCGGTTGGTGTATTGTCTTTGATGGTCAAGAAAGAATTACTTCTTCCTCTATTATGCGGGATATATTTTGTGGAATCTCTTTCCGTAATCATACAGGTGACCTGGTTTAAATATACCAAGAAGAAATATGGAGAAGGTCGTAGAATTTTCCGAATGGCGCCTTTGCATCATCATTATGAATTGGGTGGAATCCATGAATCTAAAATTGTGATACGATTTTGGATTGTGACCATACTCTTTGCGCTTCTCGCCTTTGCAACCCTGAAACTAAGATAAGACATGTCGTTGAAAGCAGTCATATTAGGCGCAGGCGAAAGCGGAACCGGGGCAGCAGTCCTGGCGAAGAAACTGGGCTATGAGGTATTCCTTTCAGACGCAGGTCAGATTAAGGACATGTATAAGGCCGTTTTAGAGGAAAGAGGAATTGCATTTGAAGAGGGGAATCATGATACTTTCCGAATTCTTCAGGCTGACCTGATCATAAAAAGTCCAGGTATTCCGGAAAAGGCCCCTATCATAAAAGAAATTCGCAATCGCCAGATCGAGATTATCTCTGAAATTGAATTTGCTTTCCGACATACTTATGCTAAAATTATTGCCATTACCGGCAGTAATGGGAAGACTACTACCACCAGCCTCATCTATAAAATTCTTGCAGATGCAGGCCTGAATGTTGGCCTGGGAGGTAATATAGGAAAAAGCTTTGCCTGGTTGGTCGCCGATAATAATTACGATTACTTCGTGCTCGAAGTAAGTAGCTTTCAGTTGGATGATATTGTAAAATTCAAACCATGGATTTCTGTCCTAACCAACATTACGGAAGATCATTTAGACCGATACAATTATAGTCTGGATCAATATGCGCGGTCCAAGATGAATGTTACGCTAAACCAGGACGCAAAAGATTATTTTGTGTATTGTCTGGAAGATGAGGTTTCACTCAGAAAAGTTAAAGAATTTCCTCCCCATGCTCAAGTCATAGGTTTTAGTCTTGACGCTTTAGAGGGTAGCTCTGCCTGGCTGGAAGGCAACAACATACATATTCATTTGAATCATCAGGATTTTACTATGTCATACACCGAAATGAAATTGGCAGGACGCCACAACGCCTATAACACGATGGCTGCTGCTATTGTGGGCAGAATCATGGAAATCCGGAACGAATCTATCCGGGAAAGCCTCATTGATTTTGTCAACATTGAGCACCGTATGGAAAAAGTGGCGACCATTGGGGGCATTGATTTCATCAATGATTCAAAGGCAACTAATGTAAATTCTGCCTGGTATGCACTCGAATCCATTCATCAGCCGGTGGTATGGATTTTAGGCGGCGTAGATAAAGGCAATGATTATTCTATGCTGGTCCCTCTGGCTGAAAAAAAGGTCAAGGCTATTATCACACTTGGGGAAGATGTGCGTAAGATTCATGAGGCTTTTTCCAAAAAAGTGAATGTGATTATGAATGCCATGAACATGCCTGATGCCGTCAATTTGTCTTACAAATTGTCTGAAAAAGGCGATTGTGTATTGCTCTCACCTGCTTGTGCCAGTTTTGATCTGTTTGATAATTATGAGGACAGAGGCAGGCAGTTTAAAAAATTTGTTAAAGAATTGTAATTCTGATTCCGATGAATTGGGTACTCTCTAAATTAAAAGGTGATCGTGTTATCTGGTTGGTGATTATTATAATCTCCTGTGGCAGTTTACTGGCTATATATTCTTCCACCAGTTCGCTTGCATTCAAATACAGAGATGGAAATACGGAATTTTATCTGGTAAAGCACTTTGCTCTGATTATTTTGGGTCTAATCGTGATGTATGTTACTCACCTGTTTGATTACCGAATTTTTGCCAAGTACAGTCAAATCCTATTGTTCATTACTCTGCCATTATTAGCATTTACAATATTTCAGGGAAAGGAAGCAGAGATTAATAGTGCTACGCGTTGGATTACCATTGGAGACCAAAGTTTTCAGCCTTCTGACCTGGCTAAGTTGGCTATTATGATTTACCTTGCCCGCGTTCTCACAGAAAAACAAGAAGTCCTGAAAGATTTTCAAAAAGGCTTTTTGCCAATTCTTGCGGTAGTCTTATTGGTATGTGCATTTATTGCCCCTGCCAATTTAAGTACAGCTCTACTTATTTTTATCTGTTGTTTGATTATGATGTTGGTGGCCGGGATTGATCTGAAACATATTGGTGGTTTTGTAGTGATAGGGTTGATTTGTCTTGTTTTATTGGTCTTGATAGCGCCAAGGGCTGCTACTTGGAAAAGTCGTGTAGTCGATTATGTTGAGCGGTGGACAGATCCTAATTATGAGGTGAATGACCAAACCGCTCAGGCCAATATTGCCATTGCTACAGGCGGAATGTTTGGGAAGGGCGCCGGCAATAGCACTCAGCGAAATGCTTTGCCTCATTCATATTCCGATTTCGTTTTTGCCATTATTATTGAGGAGTATGGCCTTTTTGGTGGGGCTCTCACCTTGTTTTTTTACCTTTTACTCTTATTCCGGGTTGCGGTTATTGTAACGGTCAGTAAAACTTTTGGCGCTTTGCTTGCTGCAGGTCTTGCTAGTATGCTTGTGATTCAGGCTCTGGTAAATATGGGCGTTACAGTTGGTGTTTTACCCGTTACGGGTTTGCCTCTGCCGATGATGAGTATGGGGGGAACCTCAATAATATTTACCGGCATCATGCTTGGGATTATCCTTAGTGTGAGCCGCAGCGCTTTGGAAAATTCAGGACAAGATCAGGAAGGAGCGTATGCCGTCTAAGCGCTTCATTTTAACAACAGGAGGAACCGGAGGGCATATCTTTCCTGCCATTGCTGTGGCCAGGGAGATACAGCAATTAATGCCGGATGCCGAAATCCTTTTTGTTGGCGCGAAAGGCGGAATGGAAAATACCATGGTTCCGGATGCGGGTTTTAAAATTCTTTCCGTGACTGTGAGTGGGTTTGCTCGTCGGTTAACTTTGAAAAACCTTATTCGTAATCTCAGTTTCCCTTTGAGATACCTTCAGGGCTTGTGGGAAGCCTCTCGCATTCTGAGAATTTACCAACCCGATGTAGTCATTGGGTTTGGAGGCTATGCCAGTGCACCGGCGCTTCGAATGGCCGTCAGCCTGAATGTTCCGACGGCTCTGCATGAATCGAATGCCTATCCCGGTATCGTTACTCGTTTGATGTCTTCTAAAGTTAAGGAGGTGCTCATCGGTAATGAAGCGGTATTACACTATTTGAAAATAACGCGTTACCGTTTTACGGGAAATCCGATTAGAAGCACCCTTCTGACCGGAGATAAAGCAGCAGGCCTCTTGGCTTATGGATTTGAGTCCTCCAAGCCGGTTGTCTTTTTAACCGGGGGCAGTTTGGGTGCTTTGTCATTGAATGAAGCTATGGCTGCCTCTGTCGAAAGTTTGGTTGCTGCCAATTGTCAGGTCATCTGGCAGTGTGGTAGTCGCTACGCAGAGCGGTATCAAAAGGCCTTTGCCCATCTGAAAGGATTAGTGGTAGCGCCTTTTATTTCTAATATGGCTGATACCTATGCGTGTGCAGATGTAGTCATTTCAAGGGCAGGTGCCATGACAGTATCGGAAATTACAGCCCTCCGTAAGCCTGCGATTTTGGTGCCTTCGCCGAATGTCGCGGAGGACCATCAAACCCGAAATGCAGAATCTTTGACCCGGAAAGGGGCCGCTATTCTGGTCAAAGATGCCGAAGTAAGAGATGCTTTAAGTGGAGAAATACTCAGACTCTTAAATAATAAAGAATTATATCAAACGGTACAGTCTGCGCTTGAGGCCATGTCTGTACCGAATGCGACTCAGGAAATAGCCCGTGTTGTGATAGCATTAGCTGAAAGGAGGAATCCCAATGTCTAAACAAACCCTCTCTTCAGTGTTTTTTCTTGGCATCGGGGGTATTGGGATGAGTAGCCTTGCCCGCTGGTATAAAGCTCAAGGCCTTCAGGTGTCGGGGTATGATAAAACGGAGACGCCTCTGACCCGTGCTTTAGCAGAAGAAGGCATTCCAATTTCGTACAACTGGGAAGTCCCCTCGGGATTAGAGCAGGTGGATCAGATCGTCTTCACGCCGGCTGTTCCTAAAGATCATCCGGTGTTTGAACTTGCAAGGCAAAAGAATATTCCACTGCTGAAACGCGCGGCGGTTCTGGGGCAAATTTCCCGCCTTATGCCCGCTCTGGCAGTGGCCGGTACACATGGTAAAACTTCTGTTACCGCAGTATTATCTGTATTGCTTCAGGAGAGTGGGCTCTCCCCACTTGCGTTTATCGGGGGCGTTGTTAAACGCTATCAGTCCAATTTCCTAAATGGTACAGGCCGGTGGATGATTGCAGAAGCAGATGAATTTGACAGGTCTTTTCTTCAGTTATCACCTCAGTCTGCGCTTATTACGGCGATTGATCCCGATCATCTGGATGTATATGGTAATGCAGAGGCCTTTACAGAGGGTTTCAGAGATTTTACCAAGACCCTTTCTTCGGACGGATATCTCGTTCTGGATGAACATCTGAGGTCATTTGGCGATTCTCTTTCTCATAATAAAATTATTTACTATGGTATAGGTGCTCAGGCAGATGTTCAGATTACAGAAGAGAAGCATGAGGGATTGCTTAGCACCTTTACCTATACCTGGGGAGATTGTGTCATACCGAATCTGCGATTGTCTGTTCCCGGTCATCACAATGTATGCAATGCAGCGGGTGCCATTACCCTGGCATTAATAGCCGGTGTTAGACCTGAACAAATTTCACCTGCCCTTTCTTGCTTTACAGGTGTTGCACGGCGTATGGATATCCGGGTGCAAGCCAATAATGTGGTGTACATTGATGACTATGCTCATCATCCGGAAGAGATACGGGCTGTATTAACCGCTGTACGGGAATTATTTCCCGGGGTTTACTTGCGTGTGGCATTCCAGCCACATTTATACACTCGTACCAGAGATTTTGCATCAGGCTTTGGTCAGGCACTGGAAATGGCAGATGAAGTATTGATTGCGGATATATATCCTGCAAGAGAATCATCGATTGAAGGGGTAACTTCTCATCTCATTGCGGATCACATGAAGACGGTACCGGTTCGCGTGTGCGCCAAAGAGCAGGTTCCTCAACTCCTCATGCAGGAACTGCCATCGCCTTCAGTGGTTATGACCCTTGGTGCAGGAGATATTGATCGTTGTGTGTCTGAAGTTGAACGCTTAATTCAGAAGGTCGCATGAAGGTTCGTATCCTGAAATATATAATGATTTTGGCTATCCTTTCCGGTTTACTGGTTTTGTGGGGATTCAGCATTCAGTATAAGATGCGTCAAGCATGTCAGGATATTCGGGTAGAAATAATACAAGAGGAGGGTAATTATTTTATTGGTATTGAAAGGTTGAGAGCTCATTTGAGATCAATTATTTATGATGAAACCAAAGACAGCAGAGTGCTGGCTAAAACCATGGGCGAAATAAATTTGATTGAGGTGGAGAGTCTTTTAGAGGCCAATCCTTTCATCCAAAATGCGGAGGTGTATAGAAGAAATGGGGGCATATTGGAAGTAAAAGTGCAACTACGCAAGGCCATTGCTCGCATGATGAATATCAGAGGGGAATCATTTTTTGTTGATTCAGAAGGTAAATTGATGCCTTTATCTCCGGATTATACGCCTAATGTATTACTGATTTCAGGCAAGGTGCTCGAATCTCCAAGCATTGGGGATACCTTAAGAACTGAAAATGGTAAGGCCTTGCTTCCTATGTTGCAGTACATTCATCAGGATGAATTTTTCCGGGCCCAGATTTCAGAGATGGTAATGGATAGGGATGGCAACCTGACTATTTATCCGGAGACAGGTTCAATTTTGATTGACTTTGGTACGACCGCTCGATATAAAGAAAAGCTTGAAAATCTGATGCTTTTCTATCGTCAGGTTTTGAATAGGACCGGGTGGGATCGGTACAAAAAAGTTAGTGTTCGCTACAAAGGTCAGGTAGTAGCGGAAAAGCGTAATCCTTATGATCCTGATATCAGTGAATTTGAATAATTAACATGAATCACCATTTAAAATATAGTATATGAATAACGATCGCATTGTAGTCGGACTAGACATCGGCACCACCAAGATCTGCGCTATTGTCGGCAAGCGCAACGAGCATGGTAAAATTAACATTCTCGGCATGGGTAAGGCAGAATCCTATGGCGTAGAACGGGGAGTCGTCAATAACATTGATATGACCGTGGCTGCCATCCAAAAAGCAGTGAAGGACGCTGAACTTCAATCCGGCATAACGATTAAAGTGGTGTCAGTTGGGATTGCCGGGGAGCATATTCGCAGTGCTCAACACAGAGGTATTATCACATTAGAGGATACCGACCGGGAAATTACCCGTCAGGATGTATCAAAATTGACTCAGGGCATGTTCCGACTGGCGACCAATCCGGGGGATGAAATCATTCATGTGCTGCCGCAAGAATATACTGTGGATGGTCAGCATGGCATCAAAGAACCTATCGGCATGTCCGGGGTTCGCTTGGAAGGTAATTTTCATATTGTGACCGGACAAAGTTCTGCCGCCAATAATATTTATAAATGTGTTAGGAAAGCCGGATTAGAAGTGGAAGAGTTGGTGCTTGAGCCTCTGGCTTCTTCTGCAGCAGTATTATCCGATGAAGAGATGGAGGCCGGTGTTTGCCTCGTAGATATTGGAGGTGGTACTACCGATATCGCCATCTTTGTGGATCGCATCATTCGTCATACTGCTGTGATTCCTTTTGGTGGAAATATTGTCACAATGGACATCCACAAGAGTCTTCACATCATGAAGCATCATGCTGAGGAATTGAAAGTAAAATACGGATCTGCTCTTGCCAGCTCTGTACGGGATGAAAAGATCACCATGAAAGGCCTTAAGGATCGTGCGCCTAAGCAAATAGACAGAAGGGAATTATCCAGAGCAATACAGGCGCGTATGGAAGAGATAATGGAGTTTGTGTTTGCTGAGATTTATCATAGTGGCTATGAAAATCAATTAGTAGGTGGCATTGTTCTTACGGGTGGTGGCGCTCAGTTGCAACACATGAAACAACTGGCTGAGCATGTGACCGGATTAGATGCTCGTATCGGATTGCCCGGTGAACATCTGGCTAAAGGCTTGGTTGAAGAAGTTAATCATGCGATATACGCTACCTCTGTAGGTCTTGTAATCCATGCTTTAGATAATGCTGAAGAGGAACGCCTGGAAGTCAGTTCTGAGGTTTTGGAAACGCCCCAAGTGGAAGATAAAAAGTCCACTAACTTACTTGAAGGGAGTCCTAAAGTTGGTTTACTGGAAAAGGTAAAGTCCTGGTTTGAAGGCCAGTTGAACGGTACTGGAAATTACATCGAATAATCATTAATCAATATACGCTATGTCATCAATTGTTTTTAACATGCCCTCAAACCAAAGCTCCATCATCAAGGTGGTAGGCGTTGGCGGTGGTGGCAGCAATGCTGTCAACACCATGTACACCAAAGGCATCTCCGGCGTGGAGTTTTGCATTTGTAACACCGACCTGAAAGCCCTGGACTTTTCGCCCGTCCCGAATCGTATTCGGTTGGGTCAGAATACCACAGAAGGCTTAGGCGCAGGCGCTGACCCTCTAAAAGGAAAAGCTGCCGCGGAAGAATCTCTGGAAGAAATCCGGGAGCTTCTAAAAAACAATACCAAAATGGTATTCATCACTGCCGGTATGGGTGGTGGCACCGGTACCGGTGCAGCACCCGTTGTGGCAAGGCTCGCCAGAGAAATGGATATCCTTACCGTTGGTATTGTAACAACGCCCTTCACTTTTGAGGGAAAACCGAGATTGAAAAAGGCTGCTGAAGGCCTGGGTTGGATGAGGGACAGTGTTGATACACTTCTGGTCATCAACAATAACAACTTATTTGATCTGGATAATGAGGATATTACCCAGGCAGAGGCTTTTGAAGCTTCTGATAAAGTATTGTTTAATGCGGCAAAAGGAATTTCGGATATCATCAATGATGTCGGAGAGATGGGGGGTATCAATGTGGATTTTGCCGATGTTCGTCGTATTATGAAGGATGGAGGCACTGCTTTGATGGGCTCTGCCACTTGTACCGGTAGTGATCGCGCCCGCAAGGCAGCCGAAGAGGCCCTCGCTAGTCCTTTATTGGATAATATTGATATTCGCGGCTCCAAGGGTATTCTTGTTAATATTACCTGTAATAAAGACAATTATAAATTCCGCGAAACCAACACCATTATGGCGTTCATCAATGAGATGGCCGGTGAAGAAGCGGAAGTGATTATGGGTCTTGTGTATAATCCGGCAATGGGTGATTCTGTGAATGTTACTGTAATTGCCACGGGGTTTCAGGATAATTCCAAACCTGCTCAGCCCTCAACCATGCAGACGGCTACCCCTATGGAAACCGGGTATGTAAGCCGTGCTCAAACGCCCAAAGAACCTGACTTTATTGTTACCCCTACGGAGGTTTTGCCCCCTGTTGTTAATGATGTCCCTGCCCAGCCCTCGCTCTTTACTAATCCTACACCCCAAAATGAGGCAGACATCGAGAAAGAAAGAGAGCAGGCCCGTATAGATCGTTTGAGAAAATTACAAAACGGGCCCTATAACCTCCATAACACGGAAAACTTGAAGAATCTGGAAAGCGAACCTGCCATTAACCGTATGAAAGGTAATCCCGGATATGAGAGTCCAAACCCTACAGACCGAAAGTTGTCGAAGTTCTCTATTGATCAGCAGGATTCACGAAATCCATTGAATTTTAATGACAATCCCTATATTCATGGGGCAGTGGATTAAAGTCTACTTTAGAAGCGAATGACATGCGTATGCTCCCGGCTTATTACATTAGGCCGGGAGCTTTTTTTATTGCAAGGTAATGCTTGGTGCAAGCCCCAATATTTTACAACCTTAATTTTTAATTCTCATTCACCTGGTTATTATGCTAATGATAGAACCTATTAAATCCGAATGAGCGTTTGTGTTGCCTTTGGGCATCTTTTGGGATATTTTTTTATTTAGATGGATTTCTGGATGTTTATTAGACACGGATTACACGGATTACACGGAATGTATTTATTTGAATTGATGATGTTGCTGGATATTTATTAGACACGGATTACACGGATTACACGGAATGTATTTATTTGAATTGATGATGTTGCTGGATGTTTATTAGACACGGATTACACGGATTACACGGAATGTATTTATTTGAATTGATGA
>CANHCC010000028.1 GCA_947459115.1 Bacteroidota bacterium
CAGGGTTTAAGATTTTTTGTTCTATCATAACACAGTTAGTAGGTTATTTCAGGATATCGAAAAAATCCTTGAATAACAGGTTATCATTCAGAAGCAGAAGTGATGCAATATCAAATCTGTTGTGTCCACAACTGTTTGTGCAACACCATTTTTGCCAATCAAAGGCGTTGAGGAGGTTTAGGGATAAAATTAAAAAAGCTTATCCCAGAAAAAAAGGAAATGTGTGCTGTAAATGAATCTATTATTAAATAAAAAGAATGTATCAAACTGACTAAAACCCTTTAATATCAAGCTTGTAAGTTCGTATATGTCAATTTCAAAAGCGGAAATTTATGGGGATACTTTTTTCTTGAGCCGATCTAAGCCGGCTCGTGCCATTTGTTCCAGATCGTTCTGGTGCAGATAGTCTTTGTGGGTTAAGGCCAGTTTGTAATATTTAACGGCTTCTGTAAATTTACCTTCATCTTCATAAATTCCTCCCGTGTAATAGGTGGAATAGACTTTCATCCAAAAAGCAGGATGCGTAGTAGCAGTTTTATTGCCAATCGCAATAAGGTAATAGTTGCGAGATTTTTGGAAATCTTTTTGTTCCTGATAAATCCTGCCCATTCGGTAATTCAGTTCTAAGGCCACATCAGGGCTAAGCGTGGACATTTCTTTTACAAGAGGATTTAAAATTATTGCAGCCTCTGAAAACAATCCCCCATCAAAAAGATTTCTTGCTTTTTGTAAAGTTAACTCATCACTGTTAAAGGGCCTTTCCGCATAAACAGGTGCATACCGAATGGCATAGTTGTCCATGTCGAAATCATTTTTGGATAGTTTGGTGATTGCTAAAAACAGCGGTCTTGCTGTGTTGTGATCCCCTTTTAATTCAAAAATTAAGGCGCGTTTAAACATGGCATCTACTACAAAGTTGCTGCCTTTATAATGGCGAATAAAATGGTTGAAGTCTAAGAGGGCTTTGTCATAATTCAAGGAATAGAAGTAGGCCTTTCCTCTGAGATAGTGTAAAAATTGAATAAAGAAAACATTTTTATTATTCCCCCATTGGTCAAGATTTGAGAGATATTTTAGGGCCTCAGTGGCTCGGCGATTATTCACAGCAATATTAACCAGAACAAAAGTGTAGAGGATATTGTCTTTGTCTGTAAGGTATAAGTCCCGGACACATTTTAAAGATTGGTCTGTATTGTCCATTAATTTTCTTTGTGCATAGCAAAGTAGAATTTCCGATTCTTCAGGAAATATTTCAGAATATCTGGACGCCATTCGCATTTTATCAAGGCCTTTCATTAAATCACCGGAGTAACCCAGTAAATTGGTTAAATAGCGATAGCTTTCCGGAACTGCGCTCAGCCCGGCTTCATAAAGTCCCATTAGTTTTAAGTTCGCCTTGAATGCAGGGAACTCATCCGTATTACTTTTAATTCTTGAATATGAGGAACGCAAATCCATCCCGGCTGAGAGATATTTTTTTGATAAAAAATGAACGATACCTCTCAGAAAATATACTTCTGCCTGATAATATTTTTTGTAGGGGCTGGATTTAGGCATTTTATCAAAGACTTGAAAGCTTTGCTCGCAACTTTGGTAAAACCGATTTTTAAACTCCGGGTCATCTGTTGCAAATACTTTGAAGAAGTGAATGTGGTTCAGATAATACGCCTTGGCAAAGGGGTCAGGGCAGGATCCCAGGAGCTCTGCGGCTAATTCAAATTCAAATCGTAAAATATGTTTTTCTACAGCCTTTCGGGAAAAGGTATTGGTGTCGGCCTTTAATATCCCAAATAAAAAACAGCCCTGTATCAACAACAGGGCTGTAGTCATTATTCTTTTAATAATCATGTGCCGTTCTAGGCAGGCTCTATTCCAAAGAAGGAACTGTCCACCAGGATTCTGCCACAATTTTCACAAACGATGATTCTTTTTTTCTGCCGAATTTCGGCCAGTCTTTGTGGAGGAATAATTGCAAAGCAACCACCACAGGCACTACGATCTGTTTTGACGACAGCCAGGCCATTGCGCATATTAGAACGAATTTTGTGGTAAGCAGTCAAGATGCGCTCTTCTACTTTTTTTTCTGCGCTACCGGCTTGCTTCAATAATTTCTTCTCTTCCTCCTCTGTTTCCTGGACGATAACATCCAACTCTGCTTTTTTGTCTTCCAAATCCTTATTCCTTTCTGCCAATTTCGCAGACACCTCTTCTTTGGATATTTGAACCAGTTTTACTTTTTCTTCGACTATTTTGATCTTCTTCTTATGGTTGAGGGTGTCTAGTTCAGAGTATTCAATCTCTTTTTCCAGTGCCTCATACTCCCGGTTATTTTTAATTTCATTTTGCTGCTCTTTATATTTTTTGATGGCAGCATCGTTTTCTTTAATTTTTTCTTTGCGGGATTTAACCTCAGCATTGAGTTCATTTATCTCTTCCTGAAGTCTGTTTACACGCGTTTGAAGCCCTGTCAGTTCATCTTCCAGATCCGCCACTTCCTCCGGTAATCCGCCTCGGACCCGACGAATGCGATCTATCTCTGCGTGAATCTTTTGCATTTCTGCTAATGCAGCAAGCTTTTCCTGAACATTTTCCATACTTAAAAATACTGAACCGGGTTTGTCCGGATTTTTGATAAATGAAGGGCAAAATTAGGAAATTTTTCGGATAAATACTCATGAATCAGCCAAGGCGTGAACTGTTCAGATTCATAATGCCCGATATCCAGAATCATCATTTTGCCCTCTCCTTCGAAAAATTTATGGTAGGTTACATCGGCCGTTACCAGGGCATCGGCACCCATTTGCATGGCCCGTGAAATCAAAAAACTGCCCGAACCGCCACATATTGCTATTTTTTGAACTGAATCCCCTGTTTTGTCTGCATAACGGATATTCCCGGTTTGAAAGGCGTTTCGAACCAATTGAAGAAATTCTTGCTTGGGAATAGCCGTATCCAAGGTTCCAATCATGCCCGCACCATATTCCGAAATGCTGTTTTCAGTCTTAAATACCTGATAGGCAACCTCTTCATAGGGATGTGCGCCATACATCGCCTGAAGGATTTTGTTTTTTGCCCAGATTGGAAAAATTACCTCAATTTGGGTTTCAGAAACCGACTCTAATCTACCGGATATGCCAATATAGGGATTTGCCTCTGCTAAAGGCCTGAAGGTGCCGGTTCCTGATACCTGAAAGGAGCAGTCCTGGTATTTCCCGATATTGCCTGCGCCGGCTTCAAATAAAGCAGACAAAACGACCTCCCGATGGGTCTCAGGCACATATACCACCAGTTTGCCGATTAAGCCGGATTTGGGATCCAGGATTTTTACCTGCTTCAGACCGAGACGGTCAGCAATGACTTTATTAACTCCATGTTGTACATTGTCCAGGTTGGTGTGTATGGAATACAATCCGATGTTTTTTCGAGCCGCCATCAGGATACATCGCGAAACAAGGTCTTCTCCATTCAGGCGTTTCCTTGGCTGAAACCATATCGGATGGTGAGCAAGGATGAGATTACATCCCCGATCTTCTGCTTCCTGAATAATGGCTTCGGTAATGTCCAGGGTCAGCAGAGCCCCTGTACAAAGGGTAGCTGCCTCCCCCACCATCAGGCCGGAATTGTCATAGGATTCCTGCAAGGCAGGTGGCGCCCATTGCTCAAGTTCTTGTATCAAATGACGAAAGGTCATAAGCGATATTAATTTAAGTTAGGATTCTGAGAAAAGTCGAATTTTACGAATCACATCCACGCGCCTGCCCTCATAAAGGCGCCACGCAGGTAAAGAAACGGAAAGATTAAAACCCGCATTTGAAAAGGCTTTTAGGGACGCCGTATGATCGGCACGAATGTCTGCATAAACCAATTCAAGATTTAGGCGGGTAAAGGCATGATGGCACATGAGTCCTATTGCTTCGGTACCATGTCCCTGTTGACGAAATTCCCGGGCAATCAATACGCCCAAGCCAGCCGTCCGATGGATAAAATCAATCTCAAAAATATCCATCAGGCCAACGGCTTGTCCATTCAAGGTTTCGATCATTAGCCGGAGTTGCCCGGTTTCTTCTACTGGTCGATTGGCATGCTCAATGAAACGCTCTGCGGTATAGGCCGACATGGGCTGGAGATAGCCGGAATGCTCCATGGCATCGGCCTCATTTTCCCAGGTATGGAAGTTTGAAACATCTTTTAACTCCAACGCCCGAAGCTGAATTTTTTTACCTAGCATATTATGACGCCCAACCTCCATTTAGATCTAATTCTCCTTCAAAGACTTTAATTGCTGGTCCTGTCAGGGTAATATCGTGCAAATCAGGAGATAAGTTTACCTCTAAATTTCCACCACGGGTTTTGATTTTAAAGCCCCCTGTAAGGGAAAGGATTTTTCCCACCACAAGGGCGGATGCCACAACACCCGTCCCGCAACTCAATGTTTCATTTTCTACCCCTCTTTCGTAGGTTCTGACATAAATATCCCGGTTTCGAAATGACACAAAATTTACATTGGTGCCACCCGGACTGAATACCTCCGCTTGTCGGATTTTTCTCCCTTCTGCAAACACATCAATCTTATCCGGATTAGAAACCAGGCGCACCACATGTGGGGATCCGGTATCGGTGAACCAATCTTTGTCGGAAATAGGGGAAATATTGCCTGCCGGTGCCATGCCCAGACTAATCTGTTCTTGATCCCGCACCTGGGCCCAATGCTCTCCATCAAATGCGGAGAACCGGGTTTTAACAGAATGAAAAATTCCTTCGGCCCGCGCAAACTGCACCGCACATCTTCCTCCATTGCCGCACATGGAGCCCGGATGACCATCGGCGTTGAAGTAGTCCATGCCAAAATCCAATAGTCCTTTGTCCGGGCGAAGGATGATTAGTCCATCCGCTCCTATTCCGAGGTGGCGGTCACACATACGGGCAATTTGGGCAGGTTGTAATTCAGGAATTACCTGTTCAAAGCCATTTATAACGATAAAATCGTTCCCGGTTCCGTGATATTTGTGAAAGGTAATCGTCATTAGGATGCTGAGGAATGTTTAATATTGAACAAAATTCCGGAATTTTGCGTAGAGTTGACGAATTAATGTCATCATTCATGCGAAGCACAGCAAAAATATTGACCAGCCTTGCGCTTTTTTTAGGCGGGATTATCGCCGGAGGCATTCTGTTTTCCTGGTTGATGGATCGAAAACTCGAAGAGTTTCGCTTGTCGTCCCAAATTGGTGGCAGATCCATACCGGTTGCCTCTACCGGATTTGCCGGTGGCGCTCCCGGCACAGAGGAACAAGGGAATGACTTTATTTACGCAGCAGGTCAAATTACAGAATCCGTTGTTTTTGTCAATACGATTGTTTCTGCCCCGGCTAACGATGGGTTTCATTTTTTTGGAACTCCGGAAAAAAGTCGGGCCAACGGTTCCGGCGTTATCCTCGCCGAAGAAGGGTATATCATTACCAATAATCATGTGGTTGAAACGGCTGAAGAAATCCGGGTTACGCTAAATGATCGCAGAGAGTTTGAAGCCAGAATTGTCGCCAGAGATCCTAATACGGATCTGGCTGTCCTAAAAATAGAGGCTCCGGATTTGAAACCTGTGAAACTGGGAAATTCTGACGATGTTAAAATCGGTCAATGGGTGCTTGCTGTTGGCAATCCTTTTAATCTGACCTCTACCGTTACCGCGGGAATTGTCAGCGCCAAGGCCAGGAATATCGGTATTCTCCGTCGTTCAGCCGAATACTCTATAGAATCCTTTATACAGACCGATGCCGCAGTTAATCCCGGAAATTCCGGTGGCGCTCTGGTTAATTTGAATGGAGAATTAATTGGGATTAATACCGCTATTGCCACAGAAACCGGTTTTTACGCCGGCTATAGTTTTGCCATTCCCTCTAATCTGGTGCGTAAAGTTGTAAGCGATTTAATTGCCTATGGTGTAGTGCAAAGAGGCTTTATTGGTGTGAGTATTGCTGATGTTACCTCTGAAATGGCGAAGAGCAAAGGGCTGAAATCTGCTGAAGGCGTTTATGTCTCCGGAATTTCTGCTAATGGTGCAGCTAAAGAAGCCGGTATTCGGGAAGGGGATATCATTATTGCTATCGATGGAGAAACAACCAGAACTTCTTCGGAATTACAAGAGAAGATTGTCAATAACCATAAGCCGGGAGATAAAGTAAAGGTTACGGTGTTGAGAGACGGCGAGGAGAAAAATTTTGAAGTGCGTTTGAAGAATCAGGATGGGAAAGCGGATTTATTGGCTTCTAAAGAAAATACCGGCATAGAGTTTTCAGAAGATGGTCTGGGGGCTACCCTTAAATCCGCGGATAAAAATCTATTGCAGGAATTGGGGGTTTCCGGAGGCGTGGCCGTCACGCGATTAAAATCCAATGGGCTATTTGCGCGTATCGGAATGGAGGAAGGATTTATCATCACCAGAGTGGATCGTAAGCCGGTCTTTTCTCCTAAAGAATTTTACGAAGTGATTTCCCGGGCTAGAGGCGGGGCATTCATTGAAGGTTATAAACCCAATGGCAGAAAATCTTACTTCAAAATCGGAGCCGAATAATTCTCACCGTCACATCCTGCTTCAGGCACCCGATCAAAACGGGCCTGTCTGGTTGGATATCTCAGCGCCGGATGAGGAGGATATCGCCTATCTTTCAGAAACGTATCACCTACATCCCCTGACTTTACAGGATTGCCTTCAGCCGGATCATCTCCCTAAGTTCGAACAAGCGGATACGCATAGCGCATTTATGATTGTGAGGGTTTATGATCCTCAGTGTAAAAATCAGCCGGATTCAATTCAGGATATTAGCAACAAAATTGCGGTTTTTATTGGGCCCGACTTTATCGTTACCCTACATCGAACCGAATATCCTTTTCTGGAGGAGTTGGCGCTTCAATTGCAGGAATGGAGTCAAAATGCTAAGAAAGGCTGGACGCCCGCTCAGGCATTGGGTCGTATTTTGCGCGAATGCGGAGCCTCGTATCTGCTCCCAGCCCAAAAGATTGAAGAGGAAATTGAGTATTTTGAAAATAGAATATTTTTAAGAGCCAAGACCAAAGATATTCTTAGAGCCTTATATCATCTGAAGCGTAAAATCTCCTTGTTTCGGAGAATTGTGTTGTTGTCAAGAGAGCCGGTGAATCAGTCCCGTCTGCATTTCGGTCATAAACATAGCCAGTTGTTTCAGGATGTGGCCGACCGTCAGTTAGAATTAGAAATATTATTTGAACAGTTATCTGAAAATATGAATCAGCTAATGAATTTATATATTTCTTTAGCATCTCAGAGGACCAATGAAGTGATGCGGGTATTGACAATCTTTTCTGTGTTCTTTTTACCTCTGACCTTTATTGTTGGCGTGTATGGTATGAATTTCACAGCCATGCCGGAATTAAGCTGGGAATATGGGTATCCCGGTGTTTGGGTATTAATGATTTTTGTAACCCTGGTGGTATTAATCTGGTTCAAAACCAGAAAATGGCTGTGAAAGGGCTAACAGGTAAAAATACCTTGGCATAAATATAACTCAAGTCCAATATTCACGAGTAGGGGCCACGCGAGTGGGCGTCATTTTCTCTTTCATAGGATTTGCTTAGGGTAAGCTATTGTGAGCAAAAGCCCGAGTGCCTGACTCGTTACCACAGCAGATTAGTCCGCCATATACATGGATAAATAAAATTTTTACTGGAAGCTCTGTGATGGTCTATGGTTACAATGTAGACCCTAAAAAAATAGCCCCTCTCTACCTCACCTTAACAATCCTGAACTCTGTCCTGCGATTTAAGGCCCGTCCTTCTTCGGTGGTGTTATCTGCTATGGGCCTGGATTCCCCATAGCCTTTGGCTGTCATGTTGCCTGCCGGAATGCCTTTATTAACTAAATAGGTGCGAACAGAGGCTGATCGGTTCTGGCTTAAAGTTAAATTGTATGCATCTGAACCTTCATTGTCGGTGTGGCCTTCGATTTCTACAACCATGCCCGGATTCTTTTTGAGCAATTGAACCAATTGATTTAATTCAGTCTGGGAGGCATCTAATAATTCATAACTGTTGGTAGCAAAAAAAACATTTCTCAAAGTAATGGAAGAGCCTGCCTTGACGGGTTTCAATAATACATCCAGATCATAATGCTGTCCTGGGTCCGCCTGTTCGAGTGAGAAATTGCCACTGTAAAATAAATATCCCGGTTCCTCCACAAAAGCCGCATAGGCATTGCCTAAAGGCAAGGAGAGTAGGAATTTTCCATTATTGTCACTCTCAACAGCTCTCAGGGTATCTCCATTTATCAGACTAACAAAATAAATTCTGGCAGAAATTGGATTTTGACTTGCACTGTCTTTTACAGTTCCCCTGACAAAGGTGGCAGGCGGTGGCTGCAATTCCGGGGCAAGGGCAAATTGATACAGATCTTCCCGGCCCCAGCCATTTGTCATTTGATCAGAATTAAAATAGCCGGTTTTTCCATCACTGCTAATAAATAGAAATCTTTCGTGTGCAGGTGTATTAATGGGATAGCCCATGTTTTGAATATCACCCCAGCCTTCAGCAGTTCTTTTTACATAAAAGATGTCCATACCGCCAAATCCATTGTGATAGTCAGAGGAGAAATATAGGACCTGGCCTGAGGCATGGAGAAAGGGAGAGTATTCATTTCCCGGAGTATTAATAGGGGCGCCCAGATTCAATGGGGCTGTCCATTCCTGGTTTTCTAAGCGACTATACCAAATATCGGTGCCACCTATGCCACCTTTGCGTGCAGAAACAAAGTAAAGAGTTTTACCATCGGCAGAGAGCCAGGGCTGGGTTTCGTATGCGGGTGTATTGATGCCCGGGCCCAGGTTTTGGGGGTTGCTCCAATTTTTGCCATTATTACGGGCTATGTAAAGATCACATTCCCCGGCACCATCGGGGCGGTTACAGCCTGTAAAATATACCCATTGTCCATCCTGAGAAAAACACGCTGCTCCTTCATTGTCGGATGTATTAATCGGAGGACCTAAATTTTCTGCTTTACTCCATTTGCCATTCTCAAATCGGGAGAAATAAAAGTCTTCCCCAAATTCTCCTGTTCTGGGATGCATACCCCCCATATTGCCCGGGCGTCTTGCGGTAAAAAATAAGGTCATGCCATCCGCTGTTAAATTCGGCATATATTCATCCCCCTGGGAATTGACCTCTGTGCCAAGGTTGATGGGTTTAAAGGGCACAGGTTTTAAAATGGCCTTTTCTGCAAATCGGCATTTGCGAAGATTAACTTCAGCCCGTGTTTTTTCTTTTTTGTCCTCGGGTTCAGTGCTTAAATATTTTCCAAACCAGATACCAGCTTCTTTATAGGATGCTTTGGACATCAATAAGTCCGCGTACCATAGTCTTGCCGGGTGGTATTTAGTATCATTCTGTTTCGATAAGTGTAAAAGGCTGTTTTCTGCCTGAGGCAATTTCCCCTTTTGATAGGCGGCATAGGTAAATAAAAAATGTGCCTCAGTAAATTCAGGTTCTAGCTTTAGTGCCTCCTGGCAATATTCCATAGCTTTAATCGGATCCCGGTATTCGATTTGTTGTTTTGCAGCCAGATAATAATTCACGGCTTTCTTTGACTTAATGCCGAAATCTTTAGGCTTTTGAGCCAGAAGGGATTGGTCAGTCAGCAGGATGACCAGCGTGAGAACGAACAGGATCTTGTGAAGCACAGGCAGAGCTATTAAGGAATCTGAAGATATTTGTGGGTTTGAAGGCTTATCCTCCAGTTGGGATGGCTTTTGACAAACTCTGTTATGGCAGGTAAGCGATGAGCGGAGTTCCATTCCGGTTGATAAAATAATTTAGTTTCTGGCCTGCATCTCTGGGCATGTCCCAAGCCCCATTCCAGATCATGGTTTTGATAGACAATAACCTTTAACTCATCGGCTATTTCATACCATATGGGAAGTGGAGCCTTGAATTTCTTAGGCGAAAAACAAATCCAGTCCCAATTTCCGGACAGGAGGCAGGTGCCGGAGGTTTCGCAATGCAGGAGATATCCGGCTTCTTTTAGCACTCTGGTGAGAACGGTCAGGTCATGCATGAAGGGTTCTCCGCCGGTAATAACAACTCTTCTGGCCGGGGTTTCCCGAATGAATGCCACAAGGTCTTCCGGACTCAGCATGGGATGACCCGCTTCCGGCCAGGACTCTTTGACATCACACCAGTGGCATCCTACATCACAGCCCCCGAGGCGAATAAAGTAAGCGGGAGTCCCGGTCCAATAGCCTTCGCCCTGCAGTGTATAAAAATGCTCCATCACCGGGTATTGTAATACCTGAGTAGGGGCAGACTGAATATTAGACATGTTTGAGATAGGCATTAAATGTGTTTTCCAATAACATGGCACGCGTCATGGGGCCAACTCCACCGGGTACCGGTGTAAAGGCAGCACAAACTTCAGAAAGCCCCTCCGGATTCACATCGCCGGTCAGTTTATAGCCGGATTTGCTCTCAGGACTTTCCATTCGGTGAATGCCCACATCAATAACGACTGCACCTGGTTTTATCATATGCGCCTGTATCAAATGTTTTTTGCCTGCCGCCACTACCAGAATATCTGCTTCCCGGATGTAAGCTTCCATGTCTTGGGTTTTGCTGTGACACAAGGTTACGGTACAATTTCCGGGATAAGCATTCCGGGCCAGTAGGATAGATATAGGAGAGCCAACGATGTTGCTTCGTCCAATCACAACCGCATGTTTGCCGGCAGTTTCAATTTGGTAAGATTTCAGCAGTCTCAGGATTCCGGCTGGCGTGGCAGGAAGATGGGCAGGAAGATTTCTGGCCATCAAGCCAATATTCCAGGGATGAAAGCCATCGACATCTTTTTCGGGAAGAATAGTCTGAATAATGTGCTCCTCCCGAATATGTCGGGGTAGGGGAAGTTGCACAATCATGCCATCAACCTCAGCATCTTGATTCAGATTTTGAATCAGGTTCATCAGTTCCTGCTCTGAGGTAGAATCAGGAAGTCGTATGAGTTTCGAAGTGAACCCTACTGCCTCACAGTCTTTCACTTTATGGGCAACATAAGTCTCAGAGGCTCCATCATTGCCAAGTAAAATGGCTGCCAGACAGGGTTTCCGCCGGCCCAAGCGGATATGTGCTTCGGTCTGAATTCGGATTTCCTCCCGAACTTCTGCAGAGACCTTATTTCCATCCAATAGAATCATGGGACAAAGTTACGGGTATCGCCCGATATTAGGGATTTTACCTAAAGTCCGTAAATTCGTTTGTTCAAAACAAGTCTAGAAGACCTGATCCTCCCGGGGTAGTTCTTCTTCCCACCTGATGATTCCATGCTTCGTTATTTAATCACTGCCCTATTGCCTTTGTGTTTTGTCTTGCTGTCTGTTGGCTACAGGCAAATGGCAGGGCCTTATTCTACCCAAAGCATAAATCCGGAGTACATTTATTTTATCAGTGGCTTGTCCATGGGCAATGGCATTCCCGATGTGGCTCATGTGGACAATCCCGGAACGCCCTTGCAGGTATTGGCGGCTCTGGTATTCCGGCTTTTCTGGTTGGTAGCGGATACGCAATTGCCTTTCACAGACTTCGTGTTACTGAATAGCGACGCCTGTCTGGGGAATCTTAATTTTTGTCTTTCCCTATTGTTAGGCCTTGCCTTGTGGGTGGGGGGATGGGTAGCACTTAAGATAACCAGGAAGGTGCCTGTTGCCTTGTTGCTGCAAAGCATGCCTATGGTGCCGGGATTGTGGTTTGCCATTTGTGGGCGGGTGACACCGGAATTGTTGTTTCCTCTTCCCGCAATGTGGATCAGTCTTTTCATCTTGAAAAATACTACCATTCAAAGGACAGGGTTGCACCACTCGGCCTGGCTGTGGTTCAGGCTCTGGGCTTGTCCATATAGCTGAGTTGCGCGCCTATGCTGGTGTTGACTCCATTTCTGATCACGAATCTGAAAGACCGGATTCGCTTTGGGATTTATCTGCCAGTGGCCTTTTTTACCTGCGCATTTCCGGTATTGTTTCGCTTTCCCCAATTTAAGAATTGGATTAAAAATCTTTTCCTTCACTCTGGCAGGTATGGCTCCGGGGAAGAAGATGTGGTCAAATCGGATGTGTTTCTTCAGGGATTGTCGGATATCTTTTCATTGGAACCCTGGCTGTGGGTTACGCTGATGGTGTTGGTCATTGGAGGGATGCGCCATCTCATGCACAAAAGCAATGAAAGCCCTCTGCTGTTAGGCCTGTCTTTGACCCTTCTGGCAGGTATTCTGATGGTGGCCAAGCATTTTGAGTATCGGTATTTGTTCCCGGTTTTGTTACTGATGCCGGTATGGGTTGTATTGACGCTTGAAGCGGTTAGGAATTGGCGGCCCTCATTCACCTGGCTGAAGGTTTCTCTTGTGGCGTGGCTGGTGATAGGGCTATTAACGCTTCGAGCCCTGCCGCATAGAATTGGCTATGCGAGTATTTTGAAGCAGGACAGGATGCAGGTTGAGATGAATGTGGCTTTTATCCGCCACCTGCCGGCGTCGAAATATTGGGTATTGGCGAGCCAGGGGTATGGTGCCCCGATTCCCCAATATGCCCTGGCCTATAGCGTGGCTTGGGCTGGTCCGGAGGGGGAGGAATATCAAAAGATTTTAGGAAAGTATTTCCCCTACACCTGGCAATATTTTACCTGGGATAAACGCTTGCGATATTGGGGAAAATTGCCCGGTAATGGACATGCACCGGCCAGAGGGGAGGCCATTTATATCTACCTGGAAAGACACTCGCCAGAACTCATGGAAGAAGTAATGGCAACAGTATTTCCGGAACGCAGCTCCGGGGAATATTTTCTTCAGCTCTTATATCAAAATCCGACCACCGGCGAGAGCATCAGCCGCCTTACCTGGGGGGTAAGTAACTTACCTGAGGGGGTAAGTAACTTACTATTCGGATTTCATGGATTTTAACCATTGCTCTATTTTTTCAGCTGTCTCTTTGCTGCGCAGAACGGATTGATGATCATCCCCACGGGCTTCGAAATTATAAATGGGTTGAATCTTGCCTTTTAGCTTCTTGACGATTTTGTCTCTTTCCTGTACGCTCACAAATAATTTGGTGGTCATGCTCTTTTTTGAGTTGGTCATGTGCCCGGATTGAATGTAGATGGATAGATTCTCGCCCACCCCTGGGATGGTTCGGCCTTCCCAGGTCCAAATGACTCCAGTGTTGGCATCTGGTTTTCCAAAGACGGTAAAGATTTCTTCATCCAGTGATTTAAAATTTTTCCCCCAAAAATGGATTTTTACCTGATCGGATTCGGAGGAAAAAATCACCATGACATTTACCGGATTGTTGGATGGCATTTGGGCAAAGCCTTTTATGGCGATTAACAGAAGGCAGAAAATTAGAAATGGTTTCATTTTTTAGGAATTAGGGTTTAAGAATGATGGATTGGTGGAAGGATTTACCGGACGCTAAGGTGCCGGAGATTCTGTAAATGCCGGCTGTTAACCCCATAACAGAAGTGGATACCGTTCCGTCGGGATATTCCTGATTTAGGATCTTTTTGCCTAAACTGTCATACAGATCTAGGAGGGTGACGACTTCACTAAAATGTAAGGAGTCTTTGCCGGGCACCGGCCAGATGTGTACGATGGGGGCGGTATTGGTTTCGTCTAAGGACATCCAGAAGTTTGAGATGCCTCGAATGACATGATTGTTGAAATCGCAAATTATAAGATTATCATCAAAAGTTCCTTCTCCTCTTGTGACCACTATGCCTCTTGGAAAGTCAAATCTTGCGAGGTTTCCCCATGCGTCATGAAACCCTGGAGTGCCGTTTCCTGCAACTGTTTGAATTGTATTAAACATCCAATTGACTTCCCGGATGCTGTGGTTATAAGTATCGCTGATATACATTTTGGGTTGGTCGGCAGGCAATTTTTCAAGGCATACTTCTGTTGGCGTATTGAGTAAGCCTACGGTTAGATTTCCATCTAAATATCCCCCATTGGAAGGGCCTGAAGGGCCATTCCCTGCAACCGTGGATACCTGACCTGATAAAGTGATTTTGCGTATGCGGTGGTTATAGGCATCTGCAAGGTAAAGGCAGGCATCCTCTTTAAAATGAAACAATCCGGCAGGGGTGTAAAATCGTGCGCTCGTATCCTGCCCATCTACCCAGGATCCTACACTACCGACCCCCATGGCACTTCCGCCTCCGCATAAGGTGGTGACTTGTCCTGTTGTGCTAATTTTACGAATGCGATGATTCCAGCTGTCTGCTACATATACATTTCCGGAGTCATCCAGGGCTATGCCTCTGGGAAAATGAAATCGGGCAGAATCGGCCGGCCCGTCCAAATAGCCGCCAATCCCCGAACCGGCAAGCGTTGTGACCACCCCCTGAGGGGTAACTTTTCGAATACGGTGGTTGTTAAAGTCCGAAACATATAGGTTACCCAAGGTGTCTATACAGAGATTTGCAGGGCCATTAAATTGGGCGAAAGTTCCGATAGAATCTTTATAGCCGGGGGTGACAGTACCTGCGAGGGTTATCACCGGTGTTCCAGTTAAACCAGTTACCTTTTGGATTTGATGATTCCCATGAGCAGTCACATAGAAAGTATCGCCTTTTGGGTGTTTCACAATTCCCCAGGGACTTCTGAATCGTTGGGTATCCGGCCTGGTACTGTAAAATAGGGTGCCCACGGAAAAAAACTCCGATGATTGGGCATAAAGGTTAGTGAAGAGTATGGTTACAAGCAGAAGGAATATTTTATTCATATCTTAAAGATAGATAAAACCATATACAAATAAAAAAGCTGCACTCTTCTGAATGCAGCTTTTCCTTGTGAAAGTAAGGGTTTCTTACTTGTTCACAGTTTTAGCCAAAGTAGCACCTGGCTTGAATTTAGCTACTTTTTTAGCTTTGATTTTAATGGCCTTACCAGTCTGTGGATTGCGACCAGTGCGGGCTTCACGCTTAGAGATGGAGAAGGTACCGAAACCTACGAGAGTAAGTTTGTCACCTTTCTTCAAGGCTTTGGTTGTGGAATTGATAAAGCTGTCAAGGGCTCTGCCGGCGTCAGCTTTTGTGATTTTGGCCTCAGCGGCCATGGCATCAATGAGTTCAGATCTGTTCATTTAGAAACTGGTTTAAAAGTTAAACAATCAATCGTTACTGCAAATATGTATAGTGTTTGAATATCTTCAACCAAGTTCTGCAAAAAAAAATACAGAAATGTTGATGAATAGGCTGTTTTGTGGATAATTGTCCTCTGAAAACCGGAGTCTGTGGGCAAAATTAGAACACGAAGGCCGGTCCTTCCTCAAAAATCAGGGCATAACTACCCGGGGCGTATGCAGGATTGGATAGGATTTAGGGCCCTCTCGTGCCCATACCCTGCTGATAAAATTGTAAATTTGTATTATGAAGTTTCTTCAGTCCTCTGTGCTTTTGGTTTGTTTTTGGTTTATGGCCTCTTCAATTGATGCCCAAACCGCGTACAAACGATTTGCAGCAGAGCCCTTTGGCGGTATCTCTTATCCGGAAACTGATCCCACATCAAAAATGACGCCCTGCTACGGTATGGGGCTCAGGTACACCTTATCCCCTTTGATGGCTTTTAGCCTGGGTTATACCTATGGTACCTGGCAAAATGGAAAGGATTTAATCGGTCGGACTTTTAAAGCCTATTATTACATGGTTGCTTTAAGGACTCAGGTTAATTTGGGCGAGTTATTCCATTTTGATCAGGTCACGAGAAAGTGGCATCCTTATGTGTCTATCGGGTATGGTCGTTTGCAAGCCATGGTGAGTGGTATTCGGGCCAGGGAAAAGCAAACCAAAGTAGCCAGGGATTTCTCCGGCAATATGAATGCTTTTCCGGTTGGCTTAGGCGTGCGTTTTTATCTCAGTCCAAGATTGGATTTGGGGTTAAATTTTGAATACCTGCTGCATAGTTCAGATTCTATCGATGGGCATAGTTTGGATATGCGGTTGTTCAATGTTAAAAATAATCCCGATTATGCTATGTTTTTAACGGCAAGTCTTGCCTATAAATTTGGGACTAAGAAGCAAAAAGGCAATCCTCACTTAGATTGGTTTTCACCTCGTCATCAAGAGGAAGAAAGGATAACAAATTTATACAATGACCAAAATTACGCCCGTATAGAACTTGATTCTTTGAAGCAGGTGATTCGTTTTATGGAAATGGATATAGTACGCATGGATACGATGATTCGGACTTTGTCCGGAAGCCGAGATAGTCTCATGCTTACTTTAGAATCGAAAATAAATGCCGATCGTCAGCGGGGTTCTATGCTAACTGTCCGGCAGGATGCCCTCGTCAGAGATACCGCTGTAGGCTCTACTGAAGGGACTATTCCTAGTCTTTCAGATTCAACGATGATGGATATTGTCTTTCGTGCATTTGACAGTCAGGCCACTCGTACGGATTCCCTTGTTCAGGCGTTAATCGAATTGCAGGACAAGATGAATTTCTTTTTATTGGGCTACACCCCTAAGTATGGAAGAGTAAAAGTGGTGACGGAAATCAAGCTTCGCGAGATGGTGCCCAATACCAAGGCAAGGATTATTAAAGTGATTCCTGTTGGAACAACCCTGGAGTTTACCGGTTATGTTAGCAAAGGTGAATTGATTGAGGGTAATCCCAACTGGTATAAAGATGAGTATGGTAATTATTTTTGGGCGGGACACACGAGTAATCCCTGGCCGGAAGAAAATAATGGAAAACCTAAATAAAGTGTAACCTCAATGGTTCTCAAATAGGCTCATGTATTATTCGAATTCTCTTTTTAATGTCTTGATTTTACTCGGAAATTTGACAATCAAATCCCGTTTGAAATAAGAATAGGATTCATTTTACAAGTCTTCAATTGGAAATAAGGTGGTTTGAAATTTTCTATCAAGAATAAAATTTTGGATGGCACGGTCTTTATCAGGAATTGGGGATTTAATCAAAAAAACATGAGAAATTCCATCTGTTCCGAAGTTGATGATTTTTGTCGGCAATTGGTAGTTTGCTACTGTGTAAAGGTTGTAGTGCCCGGACAATAATGTATGATTTTGATTAATATCCTGCCAAAAATAACAAGCCACTCTGTTTGTGATGCCTTCATACAGCACCTCAGCCTCCTCAAAATTTGATTTGGCAGCAACAAATATGCCTTTCAACTTTACTTCTAATGCGACCAGATAATACATGATTCACAACAAAAATAATCATTTTTTTAAGGATTGATTTTGGGGGATGGAGTCTCTAGACTTTCAGAATTTCTTGGGTTTGGTCCTTCAAAAAGAGTAACTTATTGAGAAGACCTTGTTTTTTGGGGAATTAATGGAAAAAAAAACGAGAAGGGAGTTATTAAGATCTCTTCTCGTTTACAGCCTGAAAGTCATGTTGCGGAGAGGGCGGGATTCGAACCCGCGGTACGGTTACCCGTACGACAGTTTAGCAAACTGCTCCTTTCGGCCTCTCAGGCACCTCTCCTAATTGAATTGCAAAGATAGAAAGTCCTGAGGAATTTCAAAAGTAGTTTTTTAGGTCTCTCCCCCTCGAACCTCTTTTATCTGTAAATTTATACCTCTTTTATTCAAGTTTATGAGTCTGAAGCACTTTCTTCTCTCCACCCTGCTTGGTGGGTTATTCCTGGTGTTTTCATCCTGCGGGAACGATGCTTCCAAGGGTGAGGACCCGTTTTATTCAGATCAAACTTCACCTGAGGTGAATGACTGGCTTGTGGTGCATCAGTTGGAAGAACCCGATATGCTATTGCCCACGCATTACAGCACAGTGTCGGCAGATATGCTATGCACCGGTAATATATTTCAAAGCCTTTTGCAATATGATCCCCAAACACTTCAACCTGTGCCTTTATTGGCCGCTGACCGGGCAGTAATCTCAGAGGATGGGAAACAATTTGTTTTTACTATCCGGGAAGAGGCACGCTGGGATAATGGTATGCCCGTTACGGCTCAGGATTTTATAACCACGCTGAAAATTATTCGTAACCCTAAAGTGAATTCTCGCCTGAGTTTATATGTCGATTTTATTGAGGATGTGATTGCCGACGATAGTAATCCGAAACGATTTACCGTGGTAACTGCAAATGCCGGAATTAATCATGAAATGAACATCGGAGACTTGCCCATCCTGCCTAAGTATCATTATGACTCTAAAGGGTTGATGGATCAATTTACTTTGCAGCAATTGAAAACAGAGGCATCCAAGTTGGCCGCCAACCCCGATATTGAGGCCTTCGCTAAGGACTATTTATCCGAGAAATTTCGTCGGGAAAAGGATTTTGTGAAAGGTTCCGGTCCCTATCAACTTTCAGAGTGGGTGAGCGGACAACAAATCGTATTAGCGCGTAAAAAAGATTGGTGGGGCGACAAAATTAAAGCGGAGAACTTTCAAGCCTGGCCTGAGAAACTTCTTTTCCGGATTATTAATGACATGAATACAGCCATCCTGGAATTGAAAGCTCAAAGATTGGATCTTGCATTTGCCATTCGTCCCAATATGTTTAGGGAACTAGAGAAGAATCCGGAGGTTTCTAAAAACTTTCAGTTGATGCGTTCGGATATGTTTGTGTATTCATTTGTTGGCATGAATATGAAGCCCGGTAAAAAACGCAAGCCCCTCTTTACGGATGTGAAGGTTAGAAAAGCCATGCAACTTTTATTGAATGTAGATAAAGCGATTGAGGAATTTGTGTTTGGATATGCCAGAAGAATTAGTGGACCTGTACCTTTTCTGAAAAAGGATGAATATAATGCCTCCCTTGCGCCTATAAATTTTAATGCTGACGAGGCCAGAAAGTTATTGAAAGAAGCCGGATGGGAAGATAGCAATGGTAATGGAACACTGGATAAAATGATCGAAGGAAAACGCGTGGAGTTTGAAGTAGAGTTTGCTTACGGGCAAAATGTGGAAGTGCGTAAAAATATTGGATTAATGTTCGCGGAGGATGCGCGCAAAGCCGGTGTCAAAATCAATGTAGTAGGATATGAAAATGCTGTGTTACGAGAAAAAATGGCTAACCATGATTTTGACATGATGTACCACTCTTTATCAGCCGGACCAGGTCCAACCGATTTGAAAGAACAGTTTCATACCGACTCCTGGTTAAACGGTGGCTTTAACTTTATGGGCTTTGGTAATCCAAAGACAGATCAAATGTTGAATGATATCGCCTCAGAGACTAATCCAGGTCAGAGAGCGGATAAGGTTAAACAATTTCAAGAAGTTATCTACAATGAAGCGCCTTGTATTTTTCTTCTATCCTCTCAAAATCTTTTTGCAGTCAGCAAGAGAATTAAAGGTGCTCAAACAACAGTAATTCGCCCGAATTTTATGCTGTCCAGAATGTGGATTCCTAAGAATCTTACGAAGTATTCAGGCGCTTAAATTTCGCTTAAGGCTTCGCCATCATCCGGAGATTTTATGCGCTACTATTTCATCCGAAGATTGTTGCTGGCCATTCCTGGCCTGATGGCATTGGCTTTATTCTCCTTTTGGCTTACGCTGAATATGCCGGGAGACCCTGTTCTTACGGCCTTGAATCAGGAAGGTACCCGTCTGGGTGAAGACCCTTTTAATGGGCCTGTTCACTATACTGCAAAGTGGAAAGAACTTCATTTGAATCATCCTGTTTTTTACTTTTCTCTCCTGAGAGGGGATGAAGTTGATTCTTTGTTTGATGTGCCTTTCGCTTCTGATAAAGCTTGGGTGTCCAATCTGTCGTCTAAATCCGGTTTGCCAGAGAAAGTCATGCAGTTTTATAGAAATCTGTCTGCACTGGAGTATGAGTTGTTTCAGCAAGAAAGCGATTCCACTCGAAATGCTTTGTTAACCGGGTTAAGGAATTTAAGAGATGAACCTATATCTCAGCTTAATCCTCAATTGATTTTCCTTCAGAATACTTTTAATTATCCGGCATTGGGGGCCTTAAGATTTCCTGGTGAGGACTCCTGGGATAAAACGAGGGTTTATGTTCCTCAATTGGTTTGGTATGGTTCAGATAATCTGTTTCATCATTGGTTGGTGGGGATCATCCTGGGTAATTGGGGTAATTCATATCGGGATGGGCGTCCGGTTTTGGATAAACTTCCTGAAGCGATGAAATGGACCGTACTCGTTAATGGTTTGTCTTTAATTCTTGCCTTTGGTGTTTCGATTCCTGCCGGGGTGTATGCCGCCAGGCGTTATGGCTCTTTAAGAGAGCGCTCTCTGAATGCCATATGGTTTGTTCTTTATTCCCTGCCTTCGTTTTGGGTGGCCACCCTTTTGATATTATTCTTCTCCTCCGGGCTAGTGTTGGACATACTGCCTGCTGGTGGTATTTCTGATATCAGAAGCAGTGAGGCCTGGCCCTGGTATCGGCGTTTGCTCGATATTTCCAGACATTTAATACTGCCGACCTTTGCTTATGCTTATGGCTCTTTTGCTTATTTATCGGGACAAATTCGGAATAGTATGATTGAAAATCTACAGTCAGATTTTGTGCGTACCGGCAGAGCCAAAGGCTTGTCTGAATCTGTCCTTGCATGGAAGCATGCATTTCGAAATTCTCTCTTACCCCTCATAACCATATCCGGACAAATACTGCCGGGACTGATTGGTGGCTCAGTCATTTTGGAGACAATATTTTCCATACCCGGCATGGGGCTGTTGGCCTGGCAGGCCTTGAATTATCGAGATTATCCTTTGATGATTGCTTTATTTATGTTGTCAGGATTGCTAACGCTTGTGGGGCTTCTGCTTTCAGATATGTTATATCCCCTTGCAGATCCTAGAATTCGATTTGATACAAATGAATCCGGGCGTTAAACCTCAATATCTAAAGCGTTTGCTTCAGGGCGTAGCGATATTCTGGCTGGGTCTTTGGGGGGTGACGGCTTTGTTTTCAGCCTTTTTGGCGACCTCCCTGCCCTGGAAGGCGGAATGGAAAGGTCAAACGGTATTTCCTGCTTTCTCGGTTTGGCTGGGGGCCTCTGAGTCTGGTGTATGGCGTCAGCATGAATGGAAGTCGGATGCCCGATTTTCTGAATATTGGATGGCGCCGGTGCCATTTAGTCCGAACGACCTCGATTTTGAAGGGAAGTATAATTTTGATAAACATATTCTGGGAACAGACGAATTAGGACGGGATGTGTTAAGTTGTTTGATTCATGGAGCTGGAACCGCTTTGATAACAGGGTTTTTAGCGGTTTTAATTTCTATGGTTTTAGGGCTATTGTTGGGGGGTATAGCGGGATATTGCGGAGACCATCAGCTTAAAATTTCTTTGGCTTCCTGGTATTTACTTTTTCCCTTTGGATTTATCGCCTGGTATTACGGAATTCAGATTCAACTACCTGAATGGGTAGAGAGTTTACAATCCGGATATATTGCCTTTCTTGGAGAGCTCATGTTCTCAGGTATCGTGGTGATTTTAGCTGGTATTTTGGGTTTAGGGTTGAGTCGGTTATTGCAGAAAAAAAACTGGTTTCGTCGAAGAAAGGCGATTTGGGTAGATATTTTGATATTGAGGTTGATAGAAATCAAGCAGTCCATTCCGACCTTATTTTTAATTCTGGCTGTTGTTGCCATAACCGAGCCAGGTGTTGTTATGACCTCCTTTTGGATTGGGATTACCGGATGGACCGGCATTGCAAGATTTGTGCGTGCAGAGATGTTAAGGATTCGTGAAGCGCCCTATATGATAGCTGCTTATGGTTTAGGGTTTTCTGAGAGAAGAATTTTATTACGGCATGCATTGCCCAATGCATTGTCCCCTATTTGGGCTTTAGTGAGCTTTGCTATTGCCGGGGCGATATTGTCTGAGGCCTCCCTGAGTTTCATACGAGAGCCAGCAGAGAGTATTTCCTGGGGGAGTTTATTAAGTGCGGGAAGGAAGGATTTAAGTGCCTGGTGGTTGGCCCTATGGCCCGGACTGGCCTTGTTTTTGACTTTGTTTTCTTTACAATTGATAGGGGAGAGGCTTCGAGATTATTTTGACCCCAGGCAGGTATGACATCCTGGGGGGTAAGTAACTTACCGGGTTAGGGTAAGTAACTTACCGGGTTGGGGTAAGTAACTTACCGGATTGGGGTAAGTAACTTACCGGGTTGGGGTAAGTAACTTACCGGGTTGGGGTAAGTAACTTACCGGGTTGGGGTAAGTAACTTACCGGGTTTGGGTAAGTAACTTACCGGGTTTGGGTAAGTAACTTACCGGGTTTGGGTAAGCAGCTTACCGGGTTTAGGTAAGTAACTTACCGGGTTGGGGTAAGTAACTTACCGGGTTTGGGTAAGTAACTTACCGGGTTTGGGTAAGCAGCTTACCGGGTTTAG